>VGFB01001276.1 GCA_016869015.1 Armatimonadota bacterium | reverse complement strand
AGCGTTGTAGAACGCCAGGGCATCCAGGACGCCCTCGGCTGCCGAGACGCTGCCGACCGCCATCAGCGCGCACAGCCCCACAATGAGCCGGCAGGGCAAGGCAGGACGCGGCTTGTACTCCGCCCGGTCTCGCGTCATCTTCAGGGCCTCTCAGCAGGGCAGGATGCGTGGGATAGGGAGGGAAACGCCACGCTCACCCCGCCGAGGATCGGCGAGACGAGCGCGGCGTCTTCGACTTCCCGCCGGCGGGATGCGACGCCTACCCCAGCGCCCAGCGGATCCCGTTCATGATCAGCGTCCGCACGGAGGGCACGGCCAGGTCATCGGGGTGACCGAGGCTCGTGTAGAACACCCGGCCGCCCTGGTGCGCGCGCGTCCAGGCCACCGGGTTCTCCTGGACCTCACGCTCCGCTCCAAGCGGCACGCCCCACAGCAGTTGCGCGCAGTCCCCCGGCAGCGGCAGGACCTTGTACAGCCACGACCGCACGTGGAAGCTCGCCTCGACGCCCTCCAGGATCGGGTGCCCCTCTGCCCCCGGTAGCGTCGTCACCTGCGTGCTGGACTGGCCCCCGTGGTGCGAGATCCAGGGCGTGCCGAGCACATCGCGACCGAAGCCGTCGTTCCAGGACCGCCACGGCGAGCCCTCCGGGAAGCGGAAGGAGTGGGTGGAGGTGCGCAGCCCTACGACCGGCCGCCCCGCGTCGAGGTAGGCCTGGATGATCCGCATCTGCTCGTCGGGCAGCACCCGGAAGCGCGTGTAGAACACCGCGAGGTCGGCCTCCGCCAGCGCCTCGAGCCCCGGGAAGTGGGACTCGGGGAAGTCCGGGTTGTCGGGGATGTGGCTGCTGATGCAGATGCTCGCGCGGATCTCGCCCCGATCCTCCAGCTCCTCCGCGATCGTGGGCATGGTGACGTGCGACTGGTATTCGGGCTCGCCGAGGATGAAGACAACTCGCTTGGGCATGGCCAACTCCGTTCTCGGGTTTCGGGTCGCGGGTTTCGCGTTTCGAGTTCACGGCGGCGCCCGCCCGGACCTCCCCGTCGCGCACGGAGTTGGGAGGAGTGCCAGCCGTCCTCGGGTAGCATCGACCGGAGACGTGGGACGACGTGAAGGCGAGGCAGAGCCAGGCGAGACCTTCGGGTGTGGCAGTCGGTGACGAGCGGTTCGGCCACCTTGACGGCCGCGGCGCCGGAGGGGAGGCCGGCCTCGCCGGCCCTGGCGCGCGGTCTATGCGGATGTTGGTGTGGCCCGACGGGCCACGTCGACGAGCGCTCGGCAGGTCTCGACGTCTGTCGCCAGCATCACGTATTGCCACGGGAAGTGCTGGAGCGCCCAGTAGATGCCGCCGACCTTCTCTGTCCCTCCGGCCATCAGGACGGCCAAGCTGCAGCCGCGCGCGAGTTCGTCGATCGGGTAGGTCAACGTGCGCTCATTGATGCAATCGACGCCCCGTTCGATCTCCTCAAACAGCTCCCTTGCTCTGGGGGTGTTCCACGGCGAGGTCGAGGGGTCGCTCGCGGCGAGCGGCACCTGCAGGGCATAGAGGCGGTTCGCGATGTCGCTCACGGGGTAGTAGAGGCAATGCTCCGTGAGTTCCTGGTACTCCTGGCAGTTCTTCAGCAGCGCGTCCAGGTCCGGTCGGACGCCGGCAAGCGTGACGTCGTCACTGAACACCGAGTGCGCCCGGATGGCGGCGTGCAGCCGGCAGTCCGGGCTGCCCAGTGTCCCAACCCCGAGTAGGCCCATGACGCGCCGATCAGCGGTGTTGCGCGCCTGTGCCAGGATCGTATCGCAGGCCGGCCGCTTGCCTCCGGGCCCCTCGGCGGGCGCCAGGGCTCCCATCGTGGGGCGGAAGACAGCCCTTGGGAACACCGGGTCCAGGATGGCTCCGCACTTGTCTGGCTCG
>VGFB01001275.1 GCA_016869015.1 Armatimonadota bacterium | reverse complement strand
ACCTTGAACGACGCCAGGTGCCGTCGGCAGTGCTCCAGGAGCTCCGCCTCGGACAGCGCCTGCCCTTCCTTCAGCACCACGAAGGCCTTCACGTCCTCCCCGCGCCGCTCACTCGGCTCGCCCACCACCGCGCAGTCCGCCACCTCCGGAAGCTCGTAGATGGCGTCCTCCACCTCTCGAGGGTAAACGTTCATCCCGCTGACGATGATCATGTCCTTCTTGCGGTCCACAATCGACAGGTAGCCGTCCTCGTCCAGCCGGCCCATGTCGCCCGTGAGCAGCCACCCGTCCCGAATCGTCTCTGCCGTCGCCTCCGGCGCCTCCCAGTAGCCCAGCATGACGTTCGGTCCGCTCACGCACACCTCGCCAACCTCGCCCACGGGCAGCGGACGGCCCTCCTCATCGACGATGCGCACCTGCACGCCGGGAATCGGCGGGCCGGTAGTGCCGATCTTCTGCACGCCGCCGGGAGGGTTCACGCTGACCACGGGCGACGCCTCCGTCGGTCCATACCCCTCGGCCAGCAGCGCGCCGAACCGCTCGCGGAACGCCGGGATGTACTGCGGCGGGCAGGGCGCGCCCCCGGTGACACACAAGCGCAGCGCGCCGAAATCCAGCCCGGCGAGCTCCTTGACATTGAGCAGCACTCCGTACATCGCCGGCACGCCCGCGAAGACCGTGATGCGGTAGGCGCTGAGCGCCTGCACGACCTCCGCCGGGTTGAACCGGGGCAGCAGGACGTTGTGCGCGCCCTGGAGGAGCGGCAGGATCATGCAGACCGTCGCCCCGAAGGAGTGAAAGAGGGGCAACACGGTCAGGAACCGGTCCTGCGGTCCGACCTCGATCACCTCCGCGCAGGACCCGGCGTTGGTGATCAGATTCCGGTGGGAGAGCATCGCGCCCTTCGGTCGTCCCGTGGTGCCCGACGTGTAGATCACCACCGCCAGGTCGTCCCCGCCGGCCGGTCTGAGCGCGTCGGGCGCCGGCGCTCGGGCACACAGGGCATCGAGGTCCAGAGCGTCCGGCAGCTGGGGCGCTCCCCACACAATGACGCGCTGCAGGGTCGGGACCTGTGCCGGCAGTAAGGCCGTGATGTCGTTGAAGACGTAGGCGGCGATCAGAGCCTTGGCGCCCGAATTGCCGAGGATGTAGGCGACCTCCTTGGCCCCCAGCAGCGTGCTGACCGGCACCACGACGCCCCCGGCCCGCAGAATGGCGAAGTAGCTGATGACGAAGTGCGGGACATTGGGCATCCACAGCGCGACGCGGTCGCCCGGCTCCACGCCCTCCTCAACCAACGACGTGGCCAACGCCGACGCGGCGCCGTCCAGCTGCGCGTAGGTCAGCGTCTGGTCGCCGAGGGTCAGCGCGGGTTGGTCCGGAGTCCGGCAGGCCGCGGTCGTCAGGGCCTGCGACAAGCCCATCGAGTCCCGAGTACCCGTCACAGTCGTTCCCTCCCGGTCCGTCGAAGCCTCGTGCCAACAGGCGGCCATCATATCAGACGCGTCCGGGCCGGTCAACAAAGGCCGGGCTCCGCCCTCAGGACAAGCGGTGCGCGAGCTCGGCCTCACTCAGGCTCGCGATGCAGACGACCTTCTCGCGGGACGTGTGCCCCGAGACCAGGGCGAGGTCGGGCGGCCGGAGGCCCAGGCGCTCCGCCAGGACGCGCAGCAGGAGCCTGTTTGCGGCGCCCTCGACGGGCGGCGCGGTCAGACGCACCACCAAGGCCTCCTGGCGGAAGCCGGCGACCTCATTGCGCCGAGCACGGGGAATGACGCGGACCTTGAGCGTGGCCGCCATGGGGTCTCACATCCGCAGGACCAGGCCCGCGAGTAGGATCGCCGCGTTGTACCCGGCGTGCAGCAGGATGCAGGGGATGAGGCTGCGGCTGTACTGATACACGTAAG
>VGFB01001274.1 GCA_016869015.1 Armatimonadota bacterium | reverse complement strand
CCCCAGCCAGAGGCCGAACAGGGCGACGTACATGTAGGCCCCGAAGCCCTGCTCTTCGATGTAGGGCGCTCGCGCGTCGAACCCCAGCCACCCCACCGCCGACGCGAGGATCCGCTCCCCCTTGATGAACCAGTAGAAGAACCAGCTGGAGAACAGCAGATCGGGGGGGAGTAGGTACCCCAGCCCGATCCCGAACGGGTAGAAGGAGACCGGCGTCCAGCCCATCGCGTTCCACGGCCGGCCGACGAAGTAGGGCGACAGGTCCCAGTATTTCACCCGCAGCGTCGGGATCGTCGGGAAGTGCACCGACAGCCCGTTCACGAGGCTGATGCCGGCGGCCACAGCGAAGCCGATCCAGAACAGCCGCTCGCGGAACAGGCCAAGGTGCGGGTCGGCGACCTGCACCGGGATGTGGGTGATCGGGTAGCTCAACCGCTCCTGCTCGATCCACTTCGCCCGCAGCATCCCCGCCAGACACAGCATCACCCACAGCAGCACACCGGTGAAGCTCCCCCACAGCAGCACCGGCCCGCCCCACGCGCGGAGCGTGTTCAGCGTCCAGAAGCCGGGCCCGCTCTCATGCCACGCCGTCACGGCCTCCGCGTCCCGTACGATGAACACGTCAGGGGTGTACGGCAGCACCTCTCGGCCGTAGGGTCGCCCGGCCAAGGGGTCATCGTACCGGTGCAGATGGGTGAGCATGGGGAACAGCACGTCGAGGCAATCGATCGCATCGACCGCCGAGGCGATGGACAGCATCAGGTAGATGACGATCAGCTCGCTCCGCCGCAGGGCCCAGCCGGGCTGCACCCGGTGGAGGAGCGCGTTGAGGAGCGTCAGGAGCGTCAGCAGGAACACGACATTGCCGAACAGGCTGAAGGTCGTGGGGTACGGCCCGCCGCCATAGCCCGCCGAGTACTGCGTGCCCATCTCCATCTGCGACAGCCACACGCAGTTCAGCGGCACGAGAACCAGCCCGAGAATCAGCGCGCGAGGGCGAACGTCCATGACGGCGGGAGTTCGGCAGCACAACACGGCCCGCCTTCCGTCACGGCCGGAGGTTGGCGCGGCCTGGGGCCGGAAACAGCCTGCGCCGACTTCGCCGGCAATCCCATGAGGGTACTGATCCTCCGGTGAGCCACTTCACCTGGCTGGACTACACGCTGTTCATCGTGTACCTGCTCGCGTCGGTCGGAGTGGGCGCGCTCTTCGTCAAGGAGCAGAAGACGACGAAGGACTACTTCCTCGCCGGCCGGAGCATGGGCTACATCGTGGTGGCGATCTCGGTGATTGCGGCGCTCTTCTCGGGGATCACGTACCTGGGCGCGCCGAGCGAGGTCTACGCGCACGACATCTCCTTCGCGCTCGTCTCGCTGGCGTTCTTCATCGCGACACCCGTCGCGACGCTGGTCTTTCTGCCGATCTACTATCAGTCGCGGTTCTACACCGCGTACCAGTACCTTGAGGAGCGCTTCTCGGTCGGCGTACGGACGCTTGCCTCGGCGCTGTTCATCATCCGGGTGCTGCTGTGGCTGGGGCTCGCGACCTACGCGCCCGCGCTGGCGTTGCAGCAGGTGACGGGCCTGCCGTTGTGGTTCACAATCACCAGCACCGCCGTCCTGACCACCTTCTACACCACGCTGGGAGGGATGAAGGCGGTCATCTGGACCGATGTGATGCAGTTCGCGGTACTGTTCGGCGGACAGATCATCATCTTCGCCGTGGCCCTCTCGCGGATCCCCGACGGCATCGGCGGAGCGTACCGGTTGGGCCTGGAGGGCGGGAAGTTCGCCCTGGACTTCAGCCTCGATCCAACGGTGCGGGTGACGCTGTGGGGCCTGATCCTGGGCGGGGCGTTCATGCACCTCGTGCAGATGGTCACCGACCAGGTCTCGGTCCAGCGGTACTA
>VGFB01001273.1 GCA_016869015.1 Armatimonadota bacterium | reverse complement strand
TGAGCAAGGCCATCGGCGTCCCCCTCGCGAAGCTCGCGGCCCGGGTGATGGCGGGCAAGAGCCTGGAGGAGTTGGGCTTCACCCGCGAGATCGAGCCGCCCTTTGTCTCCGTCAAGTGCCCGGTGTTCCCCTTCGAGCGGTTCAGCAACGTGGACACGCTGCTGGGGCCGGAGATGAAGAGCACGGGCGAGGTCATGGGGATCGACGACGACTTCGGCGCCGCCTTCGCCAAAGCGTTCATCGCCGCCCGCCAGGCGCTCCCTTCGCGGGGCGCGGTCTTCATCAGCGTGAAGCCCGCCGACAAGCGCGCCATCATCTTCCCCGCCAAGCGCCTGCACGACATGGGCTTTGAGATCTACGCCACACCCGGCACTTCTCGGATGCTGGGACGCGTGGGCGTCCCGGTCAAGACGGTCTACCGTCTGGGCGACCCGCGGGGCGCCAACGCCATCGACCTCATCCGTGCCTACCGCATACAGCTCGTCATCAACACCCCGACGGGTACCGGCCCGCAGGAGGACCAGGCGGTCATCCGACGGGAGACGGTGAAGTACGGTGTGCCGTGCATTACCACCATCGCCGGCGCCACGGCCGCCGTCATGGGCATTGAGGCCCTCCGGCGGGCCGAGTTGAGTGCCCGGCCCCTTCAGGAATATCACCAGCGCGTCGCGGAAAGCTGAAAGCCGGCCCGCCATGCCCGAGCACTTCGCCGACAGAATCGCCGCCGCCGTCCGGCGCGCCCAGAGCCGCGTGTGCGTGGGGCTGGATCCCGCCGCCGAGGGTGTTGCGCGGGCGCTGGGCGTGCGGCTGGACCCCAAGGACCCCGCAGCCGCTGCCGCCGCGATCTGGGAGTTCAACCAGCGCATCCTCGAGGCGGTGCAGCCGTACTGCGGGGTGGTGAAGCCGCAGAGCGCCTTCTACGAGGTGTGGGGGCCGGCGGGGATTGAGACGCTGCGCCGGACGATCGAGCGCGCGCGGGAGCTGGGCCTGATCTGCATCTTGGATGCCAAGCGCAACGACATCGCCTCCACCGCGGCCGCTTACGCCGACGCGTACCTGGGCGACGGCCCGCTGGCAACGGACGCGCTGACGGTGAACCCCTACCTGGGCGCCGACGGGATCGTGCCCTTCCTCGAGGTCGGGCGCCCGCGAGGCCGCGGGATCTTCGTGCTGGTCAAGACGTCCAACCCCTCGTCGGTCGATGTGCAGGACGCGCGGCTGTTCACTTCGCTGCTGGTGCTGGGGGGGAAGGTGGTCTACGAGCGCGTCGCGGAACTGGTCGCCGAGTGGGGCGCGGAGTCCCTCGGCGCATGCGGTTACAGCGACGTGGGCGCGGTGGTCGGCGCCACCTTCCCGGGCGAGTTGGCCGCGCTCCGCGAGCGCCTGCCGAAGACGTGGTTCCTCGTGCCGGGGTATGGTCGGCAAGGCGGAAGCGCGACCGGGGTGGCGCTTGCGTTCGATCGCGAGGGCCTTGGAGCAGTAGTGAACTCATCCAGCGCGATCATCTTCGCGGGCAAGCAGTACCCGGACGTACACTACGCGGTCGCCGCCGGGGAGGCCGCTTGCGAGATGCGGGATGACCTTGAGGCCGCACTGGAAGCGAGGCACGCCTGATGCCGTCACTGACAGGACGAAGTCTGGTCTCCACCGACGATCTCTCCGGCGACGAGATCGTGGGCCTGCTCAAGCTGTCCCAGCGGATGGCCGAGGCTATCGGTTTCGGCGACGGGAAGGGACCGCGAGCCCCCATGGCGCCTCTCGACCGCATCCTGGCCGCGATGTTCTACGAGCCCAGCACGCGAACGCGCCTGTCGTTCGAGGCGGCCATGCTCCGGCTCGGCGGGCAGGTCACCGGCTTTGCGCAGTCGACCTCCTCCTCTGCCGCCAAGGGTGAGTCGCTCGCGGACTCAGTGC
>VGFB01001272.1 GCA_016869015.1 Armatimonadota bacterium | reverse complement strand
TCTGGGGGCCGGATCGCTTGGACGAGGTCCTCGCGGCGAACGTGTTCATCTCGTCCACCGAGCCCGGCCGGATCGAGATCGTGAAGCACACGACGGTCCGGGAGCACTACGAGCTCTTCCTCCACCTCTGCGCCGTCTGGCGCGTCGTGAAGGGCTACGACCCGCGGGAGACGGCGGGGTGAGTCCTCAGCAACAGGCCGAGCGCCGTCTCGTCGGCTGCATCTTCGGGCAACTTGATGCCGAGGGCGTGCAGCGGGCGCAGGGCATGGGTCTCATGGAGGGCCACTTCGGGGATCCGTTCTGTGCCTGCCTCTACCGCGCCGCTCTCGACCGGTCGACCGCGGGCGCCCCGGACCCGCCGCTGCTCGACCCGGCCCTTCTGCCAGCGGCTGGGAAGATGCTGGGCCGGACGATCGACGTCTTCGAGATGCAGGAGCTGGTCGACGCCGCGCCGCCGTCGGTCGAGTTCATCCCCGGCCTCGCCCGGCACATCATGGCCGGCCACGCTCGCCGGAACGCCGCGCGGTCGCTGGAGGTGGCGTTCCACCAGCTCGGCGACGGCCAGGAGATGCCCGAAATCCTCGCGGGCATCCGGGCCGCCGCAGATCTCCTGGAGAGCAAGGGCGCGCCGACTGCGGCGGGGCCCGTCCCGGTGCCTCTGGCCGACCTGCAGCGCGCGAAGCCGGGGTTCGACCCGGACGAACTGCTCCGCAGTCGCTTCCTCTGCCGGGGAGGGGCGGCGCTCCTGATCGGCCCGACCGGGGTGGGGAAGTCCAGCCTCTCCATGCAAGCCGCGGTCCTGTGGGCCCTCGGGTTCCCCGCCTTCGGCCTCGAACCGGCGCGGCCGCTCAAGATCCTGATCGTGCAGGCCGAGAACGACGACGGCGATCTGGCCGAGATGCGGGACGGCGTCATCGCGGGGCTCAACCTCCGCGACGGGGACCGGGACAAGGCCTGCGCGGGGATCCTGATCCTGACGGAGGACACCCGCACCCGGGAGGGCTTCGCCGCCTTCCTCGACAAGACCCTGCGGGCGCGTCCGGTCGACCTGGTCATCGTCGATCCCGCCTTCGCCTACCTCGGCGGGGACGCAAGCAGCCAGCGGGACGTCTCGCCGTTCCTGCGGAACATGCTCAACCCCGTCATCCACAAGCACCGCGTCGGCCTGATCCTCGTGCACCATGTGAACAAGCCGCCCTCGGGCGAGCAGAAGCCCCAGTGGCAGGCCGGGGACTACGCCTACCTCGGCGCGGGCTCGGCCGAGTTCGCCAACTGGGCGCGCGCGGTCATCGCCATCCGGTCGATCGGGTCGGACCAGGTCTTCGAGCTCCGCCTCGCCAAGCGCGGGCGCCGGGCGGGCTGGAAGGACGCCTTCGGCAACCCGACGAACTCCCGCCACATCGCCTACCACCGCGAGCCGGGCGTCATCTGCTGGCGGGAGGCGACGGCCGAGGAAGTCGACGATGTCACCGGCCGTGGCGATCCCGGACTGCGCGCCGTCATCAAGGCCCTTGGCTCCGGGGAGCTGCGGCGGCCGGAACTGGTCGCGGCGGTCTGTGAGGCGACCAAGCGGAAGCCCAGGTCGGTCTACGACCTCATCGCCGACGCCGAGAAGCGGGAAGCCGTGGTGGTCGTCCGGACCGGCCCCGACAACGTCGACGTGCTCCGGGTCGCCGATGGCTACGAAGCCCCGGCACAGACCGCCGAAACCGGCGGGGAAGGGGAGCCATGAACGCCCTTCCGATCGTTTGCACGGGGCCGAATGCAAACCGTGCAAACGGTGCAAACCACCCCCCCTTTGCACGGCTTGCACGCCGTCCCCCCCCTAAAGGGGGGGGAAGGACGGCGTGCAAAC
The DNA here is from genome assembly GCA_016869015.1 of Armatimonadota bacterium. Lineage (GTDB taxonomy): Bacteria > Armatimonadota > Zipacnadia > Zipacnadales > VGFC01 > VGFC01. The sequence goes on along the minus strand of VGFB01001272.1, from coordinate 63 downwards.
CGTGCCCGGGTTACTCGTCCCGTGCAAACCCGTGCAAGGAGACCATCCCTGACGCCCCTCCAG
>VGFB01001271.1 GCA_016869015.1 Armatimonadota bacterium | reverse complement strand
CTGCCCGGAGCTGCCGCTCGCGCACGCCTATGACGGCGACCTCTCTCAGGGGGCCCGCCAGAAGGTCCGCCAAGAGGCGCGCCTGATCCTCTCCAACCCCGACATGCTGCACGCGAACATCTTGCCCAGTCATCCTCGCTGGAGCCGGTTCCTCTCGAACCTGCGGCATGTCGTGGTGGACGAGATCCACGCTCTGCGCGGCATCTTCGGCTCCCACTGCGCGCACCTGTTCCGCCGGCTCCGCCGGCTGGCGGCACGCCACCAGGCGCGAGAGGGGGGAGAGCCGCAGTTCGTGTGCTGCTCCGCGACGATCGGCAACCCGCGGGAGCATGCCGAAGCGCTGATCGGCCACGACGTGACGCTGATCGATGAGGACGGGTCGCCGCGGAGCCGGCGGCTCTTCGTGTTCTGGAACCCGCCCGTCACGGAGCCGCTCTCGCAGCGTCGCCGGAGCGCGCACGTGGAGGCGGTGGAGGTGTTGGCGAGCCTGGTTCGCCACGGCTACCGGACGATCGCCTTCACGAAGTGGTGGGGCGCAACCGAGCTGGTGGCGCGGTATGCGCGAGAGCGACTGGCGCGAGCGGGGTCGGCCGGAGCGGTCGAGAGCTATCGGGGCGGGTATCTCGCCTCGCACCGGCGCGAAATCGAGCGGCGGCTCTTCTCGGGGGAGCTGCGGGCCGTGGTGAGCACGAACGCGCTGGAGCTGGGAGTGAACATCGGGGGCCTCGATGCCGCGGTGATCCTGGGCTTCCCAGGCACGATCTCCGCCACCTGGCAGCAGGCGGGGCGCGCGGGACGGGGCGCGGGGGACTCGCTGGCGATCCTGGTGGCCTACGACACGGCAATCAACCAGTACCTGATGAACTTCCCGGCGTACTTCTTCGGGAGGAACAACGAGAAGGCGCTCATCGCTCCGCGCAACCGGCACATCCTGGCGCAACAGCTCGCTTGCGCATGCCACGAGCTGCCGCTGACCCGGCGGGAGCTGCCGACCTTCGTGGCCGGGAAGGTCGCGGGGCATCTGCCCACGCGGGACATCGAGGCGCTGGTGAAGCGACAGCACGCCGAGCTGAGAGCACACTCGGAGGCCGGGCTGAAGGGGCCGACGGCCCAGCCCGAGGCCGACCTGGAGCTTCGGGAGCGCGCGGCGGGGGCGCCGGTGTTCCACGACGACGCGGGCGAGGCGGTAGCCGAGGCGGAAGCCATCGTGGCCCTGATGGAGGACGAGGGTCTGGTGCGGCAGGCCGGTGGACGGTGGTACTACACCGAGACCTCGAAGCCCGCCTACCGCGTCAGCCTGCGCGCCATCACGAAGCACAACTACAGCATCGTCGACGTCACCGATCGGGACCACGAGACCGTGATCGGCGAGGTCGACCAGATCACGGCCTACCCGCTGCTGCACCCGGAGGCGATCTACTTCCACGCCGGGGAGCAGTACTATGTCGAGAGGCTGGACCTGGAGCGCCACCGGGCCGAGGTCCGTCGAGTGAACGTCGACTACTACACCTCGCCCTGGGGCGGACGAGGGGTGGGGATCATCCACAATGTGGAGGAGCGCGCGCAGTTCCCCGGCGGGGAGGTCTGGTTCGGCGACGTGCAGTGCCACTTCAACACGGACGCCTACGACAAGATCCGGCTCTGGAGTCGACGGGCCTTCGAGCGCCGGCCGGTCAGCCTGCCGCCGCAGATCCTCGAGACCGTGGCGTTCTGGGTCAACCCGACCGCTCAAACCACCGACCGCATCCTGACCACGGGCCGCGACCCGCACGCGGGCCGGTACGGCCTGGGCCAGGCACTCATGGTCACCACTGCCCTCTTCGCGAGCTGCGACCCGCTGGATGTGCGCACCAGCGTGGCGTCGGAGGCGGAGTGTGCGCGGTGGGGCTGCAGCCCCTTCTCGGCGTTCATCTTCGATA
>VGFB01001270.1 GCA_016869015.1 Armatimonadota bacterium | reverse complement strand
GGGGCCGGCCCACCAGCCGGACATCAGCTTGTCCGTGAACCACGTCTCCTCGCCGGGCTTCACGCCGTCGAGGTGCCGCGTGAGCGTGTTCGGGAAGCGCAGCCGCCAGTTGCTCCCGCCCAGCTGGTTGTCGGCGTCGCACTCGATCCAGAACAGGGAGACCCGCTTGGCATCGTAGGTGGTGTACCGCGCCCACAGGTAGTACGTGCCTGCCACCGGCGCGTTGAGTCGCCAGGTGGCGCGCGGGTGGGGGGCGTCGTCGGCGAGGGCCGTGGGCAGGAAGGCGCCCGTCGCGCCCTGAGACTCCGCGAGCTCCAGGCCTCCGGACAGCTCCGCGTCCTTGATGTCCAGCTCGATGGTTGCGGTCTCCAAGGGCGGGATGTCGGCGCGCACAGTTACCGGCTCGGACGCGCGACCGCGCTTGTTCACGGCGAGGACCTTGTAGTACAGCGTCGAGCCGGGCCGGTAGCCCCAGTCGAGGAACTCGGTCTTCGCGCCCGAGGTCAGGATGCCGGCGTTGCCCGGTGCGAAGTCCGGCGTATCCCCCACGTACACGGAGTAGTAGTCCAGGTCCGCCGCGGTCGAGGGCGTCCACGCCAGCCGCACCTGCTCGGCCGAGGCCTCGGTGAGTTGCAGGCCCTCGACGGGGGCGGGCATCGGGTCGCGGTCATCGAGGGCCTCGGGCCGATCGGACGGATCGCCGGTCAGCATCAGCAGGTCGAGGCACAGGCCGTCGTCGCTGCTCTCCAGCGTCAACTCCTGGGGCCCGGCGGCCAACACCAACGCCCGCTCGACGCGCGTCCAGGCCCACTCATCCGACGCGAGGCGCACCGTCGCGCTCACTCCTCCAACACGAAGCTCAGCCGAGCCGCTGCCCCGGCCCCGCACCCAGGCCGCGTAGTCCCCGGCGGCCGGCACGGTGAGTGGAAGCACGGTGCGCCCCGTGGTCTCCTCGGGGGCTTCCTTCCACATCCGCGCGCAGCGGAAGTTCGAGCAGCCGCCCTCGAAGTGCTGCCGCAGGGGGGGCGTCAGGACGCCCTCCTCCGGGTCGACGTACAAGCGGAACGGGCCGTTCGACGACGAGGACACCTCGGCGGAGTACAGCCCCTCCAGGCCCGAGTGCTCCTGGACCACCACGGCGTAGAAGGCCGGGCCGGGCGGCGGGGTGTCGGCGAACTCGGCTCCGGCGATCGGTTCGTCATTCACCCGGCGGTAGTCGCGGCCGCTCCGTACGCTCCGGTAGACGTTGTAGCCTGCAACCTCCCGCGCCGCCGCAGGCGCTTCCCAGGTCAACCGGACGGTGGGCCCTTCCCGCGCCAGGGTCACGTTTCGCGGCGCCTCGGGTCGGCGCGTGATCGCCACGTACGGGTCGGTGTCGCCCAGCATGTCGCACATGTACGCGATCTTCGTGGCGTCCGGGCTGACGCGCGTGTAGGTGTTGCTGTCCCAGGAGTTGCGCGAGGTGAAGTCGTGCACGATCTGCAGCACCGTGCCCGTCTCACGCCCGTCGATCAGCAAGCGCTTGCCCGCCACGGCGCCGTCGGTGCCGTTGGTCACGAGCCACCGGTCGTCGTCGGCCAGTTGCCCGTAGTCCGAGGGCACATCCTGCGCCCAGTTCGACCAGATCCGCACCCGATCGCCGTTCGTCTCGTCGCAGGGCAGCAGGCCCTGGCGGTGGGTCAGCATCATCGTGCCATACCGGCCAACGACCGTATCGCCGCCGAAGATCTCGTGCCCGCCGTAGGTCGGATAGTGCGCGATCTGCGTCTCACCGGTCGCGAGGTCCATCTGCCAGCGCTGGAAGTAGTAGCAGCGCTGCCAGTTCACGCACCGGTCGTTGTCGGAGAAGGAGGAGCCCTTCATCCGCATCGGCAGCGGCACGCGGCGGACCCGCCGATCGGCCGGAGCGTCGGGGTCGAT
>VGFB01001269.1 GCA_016869015.1 Armatimonadota bacterium | reverse complement strand
TTGTCGTCGTGGGTCGGCTCACCTCGAACGGATAGAATCACGGGTGACGGCGCACCGGAGCGCCCTCGGCCCTGCCGCGAGCGTTGTTGCCTTTGGCAGGGAGGCCCGTCGGGCGACCTCCCTCGAATGAGGAAAGAGACCATGTCTGTGCTGCGCTTGCTGCTGCGGGAGATTCAGTTCCGCAAGCTGAACTTCCTGATGGGCCTCGTGTCGGTGGTCGCGGCGGTTGCGTTGCCGGTAGCGCTGCTGACGATGTGTGAGGCGTCGAACCGGGAGATCACGCGGCTCATGCGCAACCTCGGCTTCAACCTCATCATCGTACCCGCCGATACGAACATGAGCGACTTCTGGGACCGCAGCTACGCGGACAAGACGATGCCCGAGGAGTACGTGAGTCGGCTGAGCAAGTCGAAGACGCTGCTGATCCAGCACCTCGTGGCGCGGCTGCAGCAGCGGATCGAGTGGCGCGGGAGGAAGGTGCTGCTGACCGGGGTGCTGCCCGAGATCCCGATGGAGCAGGGCGGCGCCAAGAAGGCGCCGATGGGCTTCCAGATCCCCGAGGGCCAGGCCGTGCTGGGCCATGAGCTGGCGAACAGCACGGGGCTGAAGGCCGGGGATGCGCTGCCGATCGCCGTCGGCGGGCGCACGCAGCGGTACAAGATCAAGGAGGTCCTCCGCGAGCAGGGCAGCCTCGACGACATCCGCATCCTCCTGCATCTCCACGATGCGCAGGCCCTGCTGGCGATGCCGGGGCGCGTGACCGATATCCAGGCCTTGAGCTGCTACTGTCAGGGGTACGACATCGCCAACCTGCGGGCCGACCTCGCGCGGGAGTTCCCCGACACGCGGGTCTCGGAGCTGCGCACCCAGTACCTCGTCCGCGCAGAGACGCGCGCGACCATCGAGCGGTACGCAGCGTTCCTGATTCCCGCGGTGCTCGCGATCTGTGCGGTGTGGGTGGGGCTGCTGACGCTGGGGAACGTGCGGGAGCGGCGCGCCGAGATCGGCATTCTGCGCGCGATGGGAGTGTCATCCGCGAAGGTCGCCGCGCTGTTCCTCGGTAAGGCGATCCTCTTGGGCGTGGCCGGGGCGGCGCTGGGCTTCCCGTTAGGCACGTGGGTGGCGCTGCACTTCGGCCCGAGCGTCTTCCCGGTCACCTCGGCGAAGTTCGAGCCCCTGCTGCCGCTGCTGTGGCAGGCGCTCATCGGGGCGCCGCTGCTCTGCGCCATCGCGAGCTATCTACCGGCGATGGTCGCGGTAACGCAGGACCCGGCCGCAGTGCTGAGGGAGGAGTGAGCGATGCTCGAGCTCCGGGGCGTCAGCAAGATCTATCGAGCGGGTGAGGGAGAGATCCGCGCGCTGGACGGCGTCTCGGTCCGCGTGGAGGCCGGTGAGTTCGTCGCCGTCCGCGGCCCAAGCGGCTGCGGGAAGAGCACGCTGCTGATGGCGGCCGCCGGGATGGCGCGGCCGAGCGCGGGGCGCGTGCTGCTGGACGGCGAGGACCTGTACGCGCTCTCACCGCGGCGGCGGGCGGCGGTCCGGGCGGCCAAGGTGGGCTTCGTGTTCCAGATGTTCCACCTGATCCCGTACCTGAGCGTGTGGGAGAACATCCTCTCGCCGCTCGTTGCCGGAGCGCGCGGTACGCGCGACGACGCCCGCGCCATCGCCGAACGCGTCGGCCTCACGGAGCGCCTGGGCCACCGCCCCTCCGAGCTGAGCACCGGGGAACGCCAGCGGGTCGCTCTGGCGCGGGCGCTGCTCAACCGACCGCAACTGATCCTCGCCGATGAGCCGATCGGGAACCTTGATCCGGAGAACGGACGCGCGGTGATGGACTTCCTCGCTGAGTTCAACGCCGAGGGCGGGACGGTGCTGCTCGTGACCCACGAGGAGCTGGCGGCCGGCTATGCACAGCGCACGATCA
>VGFB01001268.1 GCA_016869015.1 Armatimonadota bacterium | reverse complement strand
CCGTCCACCCCCTCTGCGCGCGGTTCTGCGAGGCCCTCGAGCTCGATCCGTTGGGACTGATCGCCTCGGGCACGCTCCTGGCCGGCGTCGCGGCGGCCGACGCGGAGACTGCCATGGCCGCCTGTCAGGGCGCCGGCGTACCGTGCGCCCGGATCGGCGTCGCGACCGACCGTCGGGGCGCCGTGCGCCGCCGGATGGGCGAGGGCTGGAAGCCTCTCCCCCGCTTCGACCAGGATGAGATCGCCCGCCTCTTTGCGGAAGCCGAATAGAGTCCCCGCTCGTTAGATGTGGTAAGCCCCTTCGCAGGACTCCACCCAGGGAGGGCCACTGCCTTGAGACTCCTGGTCACCGGCGGTGCCGGCTTCATCGGCAGCAACTTCGTTCGCCACATGCTGCGGCGAGGGGACTGCCGCGCGCGCGTCCTGGACGCCCTCACCTACGCCGGCAACCTCGACAACGTCGCCGACGTGTCGAGCGACCCCGGCTTTGAGTTCGTGCGCGGGGATGTGTGCGATCCCGAAGCGGTGCGGCAGGCGATCCGAGACACCGATGTGGTGGTCCATTTCGCCGCCGAGACGCACAACGACCGCTCGATTCACGGGCCGGGCGGCGCCGCCGCGACGAACGTGATGGGCACGCTGAACCTGTTGGAGGCGGCGCGCGAAGCGGATCTGGACCGGTTCATCTTCATCTCCACCGACGAGGTCTACGGCGAGGCGCTGGGGCCGCCCAAGACCGAGACCGACCGCCTGCAGCCCCGCGGTCCCTACTCCGCCAGTAAGGCCGGCGCCGACCTGATGTGTCAGGCCTATCATGTCACCTACGGCCTGCCGGTCATCATCCACCGCGCCACCAACAACTACGGACCGTACCAGTACCCGGAGAAGCTGATCCCGCTGTTCTGCTACCGCGCGCTGAGGGGTGAGTCGCTGCCCGTCTACGGCGACGGGATGCAGGTTCGCGACTGGCTGCACGTCGGCGACAACTGCCGGGCCATCGAGCTGCTCATCGAGCGCGGCGAGCCCGGCGAGATCTACAACGTCCCCGGCGACAACGAGCGCCCGAACCTCGACGTCATCCGGCTGATGCTGGATGAGCTGGGGAAGCCCGAATCGCTGATCAGCTTCGTAGAGGATCGCCCGGGCCACGACGTTCGCTACTCGCTGAACGGCGGCAAGATCGAGCTGCTGGGCTGGGATGCGGACGTGGAGTGGGAGGACGGGATGCGCCGGACGGTCCGCTGGTACGCGGAGCATCGGGAGTGGCTTGAGGCCAGCGTCAAGCGCGGCGAGGACTTCCTGAAGCAGTGGTACGCCAAGAGGGGCTGGTAGCGGAAACGGGTGCCTGTCCCTAATTCCCGCCCCGGTTGTCCACGATGACCCGCAGCTCGTCCCTCGCCGCCAGACCCTCGTTGGCGTCGTAGACGGCCGCCTCGATCAGGTGCTCTCCGTCGGGGTAGAAGCTCGTATCCCACGTCCACCGGTACGGCTCTTCGGTGGACATGAAGCAGAGCTTACCGTCCACGAGGACCTCGATCCACTTCGGCCGCACGTCCTCCCCGATCTCAATCGTAATCGGAGTCCTGCCCGAGATGCCCCGCCCCGTCTGGTGGACGATGATGCGCGCGCCGTTGGGGGGAGCGGGCGTCGCGCGCTCCCCGGGATCGGCGGCCACCACCGGCAGGTGCCGCGGCTCGACGGGGGGCTTCACCTCGCCCGTTGCGCGTCCCGGTGGCTGGGCCGGCGGCGGCCCGGCCTCGCCGGGGCCGGGCAGTTGGGCGGCGATGTAGACGGGCGGGGCGCCGGCCTCGGCGGGCACGGTGTCGAGGAAGTACGGGTCGGCGATGAGCTCTCGGTATGAGGCGAGGACGGTGGGGTCATCGGTGACCGAGTAGTTGTTCTCTGCGAGGCCCTCGCCGATCGTG
>VGFB01001267.1 GCA_016869015.1 Armatimonadota bacterium | reverse complement strand
TGTGAGAGGCCGCCATGCTGACCGCCCTGCTGCTGCTCCCGCTCGCGCAACCCGCGCCGCCGGTCGAGGAGGGCTTCGTGCCCCTCAGCGCGGACGCCGAACTGAGCGCGTGGCGGCTGCCGAAACCCGGCGCGTGGGAATGCAGCGACGGCGTGATCCGGCGCGTCGCCGGCGGCACGCTGTTCACGCGGCGCATCTACGAGGACTTCACGCTGCGGCTCGACTACAAGATCGGGAAGGGCGGCAACAGCGGCGTCTTCGTGCGCGCTCCGCTATCGGGCCGGCACTCGGCCCTGGGCATGGAACTGCAGATCATGGGCGACCACGGCAAGCCGCCGAGCCGGGAGAGCACCGGCTCGCTCTATGCAGCCAAGGCGCCGGCGGTCGCTGCGAGCAGCGGCGACGGCGAGTGGAACGCGCTGGAAGTGGCTCTGCTCGGGCGGCACATGAAGGTCATACTGAACGATCAGGCCCTCCACGACTTCGACCTCGATGATCCCGCGGTCAACGAGGGCCTGGTGCCGGGCATCCGGCTGTCAGACCGCTGCCCGCGCGGCTTCATCGGCCTGCAGGATCACGGCGCCCCGGTGGAGTTCCGCAACGTGAGGATCCGGGAGGAGCCGGAAGAGGGCTTCGCTTCCATCCCCCTGGGCCCCGGGCCTGCAGAAGGGGGGAACGACGCGGAGTCGCTTGTTGTGGAGGAGGGGATGCCCATCCTGAGGAGCACCGAGGCTCTGGGCGACTACGAAGTGAGGCTGGAGTACCGCGTTGAGGTCGGGGCGCAAGCCGTGTGGCTCGCCCGCCTCGACAATGACCCGAAGCACCCGCCGCTGGAGATCGTGATGGGCGACGACACGGGCCGGGCGCCGGGGCGGGAAGCGTCGGGGGCGCTGCTCGGCGCGGCCTCGACGATGATGCCGGCGTCGCTGCCGGTCGGCGAATGGAACGACCTTCGCGCTGTCTTCCGGGGCTGGACGGTCCGCGTCTACCTGAACGAGATGCCGGTCCTGAACGTGCCGAGCGCGAACCTCTGGGGCAAGTACATGTACACGCCGCTGAGAGGCACCCCGGCCCTCGCCGCGAGGCAGGGGAAGTTGGAGCTCAGGAGAGTTCGCGCAAGGCCCCTGTGAAGGCGCAGCGTGCTGCGGCCGCCCCAGGCTACTCGTGCCTCAGGGCCTCGATGGGGTCGAGCTTGGCGGCGCGGTACGCGGGGTAGGCGCCGGAGAAGACGCCGACGGCGAGGCTGAAGAGGAAGGCGACGACGACGGCCATGGGAGTGACCTGGGTCGGGAGCGATTTCCACACCGCCCCGATGCTGAGCGAGCCGATCCAGCCGATGAAGATGCCGATGCCGCCGCCGATGAGGCTCAGAGTGGCGGACTCGATGAGGAACTGGCGGAGGATGTCGCTCTCCCGCGCGCCGACCGCCTTGCGGATGCCGATCTCCCGAATGCGCTCGGTAACCGAGACCAGCATGATGTTCATGATCCCGATGCCCCCCACGACCAGCGAGATGCCGCCGATCCCTCCAACCACCGCCGTGAGGATTCCCAGGACCTTGTTCACCATCCGCAGGATGTCGGCCTGATCGAGGACCTGGAAGTCCTCCTGCCCGCGATGGCGCGCCTTCATGATGCGCGTGACCTCGAGGACGGCCCGGCGGATGGTGTCGCGCCCGGTGGCGTTCAGCAGGATGAAGTCGGGATTGCCGCGCCCGAGAACGGGCTCCGCGGCCGTGAGGGGGATGATGATGCGGTTGTCCTGATCGGCCCCCAGGTTGCGCCCCTTCACCTCGAGCAGGCCGACCACGCGGAAGGTCGATCCGTTCAGTGAGAAGCGTTGGCCCATGGGATCGACGCCGCGGAACATCTCGTCCTCGATCGTCTTGCCGATGACCGCCACGCGCTGCCCGCCCGAGACGTGCTGGT
>VGFB01001266.1 GCA_016869015.1 Armatimonadota bacterium | reverse complement strand
GGTACACGAAGTTCACCCCCACCTCCAGCCACAGCGGAATCAGCTCGTCCACATTGCCGTCGGAGTCCACCATGTGGATGTCCACCCCGTGCTCGCGCAGGAACGTGTTCACCTTCCGGTAGTTGGGCGACATGTACTGGCGGAAGAGGGCCGGCGCGATCAGCGAGCCCGTCTTCATCGCCATATCCTCCCAGTATTGGGCGAAGTCGAGCTCGACCTCCTCGACCGCGCGCCGAATCACCGCCAGCACGAAGTCGCCGAGGGTTTCGGTCATCTCCTGAACGAGGTCCGGATCATCGTAGTACAGCACCGCGAGGTGCTCCATCCCCATCCAGTTCCGGATCCACCCGTAGTAGGAGCCCCCGCTGATGCCCAGGGGGTAGTCGCGCCCCTTCCAGCAGCGCTTGAGGTCCTCCCAATAGAGCGGGTAGCGGATCGGGCAGTCCGGATCGAGCCGCCGCTTGAACTGCTCCCAGGTGTCGCGGTTGCGCAGCGGGTAGTCGATCCACATCGGCATCCCGATCTCGCGGTCCTTCCAGATCTTGCGCTTTCCGCCCAGTTCATCGACCACAAGCCGGTGAGTCTCCGTCTCCTCGACCACCTCCTCGGCGATTCCCGGGATCAGGCCGAGGTTCAGGGGAACCAGCTCGAACCGATCAAAACCGAAGTACTCACTGAAGTGCACATCCGCGGGCATGCCCTCGGACTGCCACCGCTTGATCGTGTCGCCGAAGACCCACTGGGGCATCATGTAGGGGCGGTCGGGCTTGCCGAAACGGAACGTCTCCAGGAACCGTTCGCGTGCGGTCACGTGTCACCTCCGAGGTATGGCAGGACGTACGGTCCTTCCGGTAGCACGGCGATCGACGCGCCCGGGCCGTGTCTGCGCAAGGCGCGCTCGACGCCCTCCTCGACGCTGTCGATGGGCGTCACGAAGCACTGCGTCTGCTGCTCGCGCGGGATGCCGGTGCTGCAGTTCAACACCTCCCCCGCCCGGCGGCGGATCTTGGTGAACTGCGCGTGCCACTGGTCCATGTGGAACCATGCGGCCTCCCACACGCGCGGCACGTAGGCGTCCAGGTCGTCGGTCGCCATCATGCAGCGGACGAGGTCGGGCTCGCCGATTCCCTCGGCGCACTCGTGGGCCACGATGATGGTACCGCCGCGCTTGAGGATCGGGACCGGCGCGGCGATGCCCTTCACTCCCTGGTAGAACGTCAGGTCGAGAGGGTACCCCGCGCTCGTCGTGATCGCCACATCTACTGGCGCGGGGACCGCAACCTTCGACTGTGCCTCCGAGTGCGCGACCGCCGCGCGGTGGGCCGCGTCCATCTCGCCCGCGAAGACCCCCGTCACGCGCCGGGATTCGTCCAGCGTCACGTTCACCGTGAGGTCGGGCGCACCCGCCAGGGTTGCCGCGTCAAAGGCCTCCTCGTGGGCCGGATTGCCGTCCAGTCGCCCCGCGCAGGCCTCGTTGGGCTGCACGAGCTCCGGCGCATGGAAGCGCAGAATGGTCTCGATCCCCGCAAGGCCGGGGCAGATGGCCTTCCGCCCTCCCGAGAAGCCGGCGATCAGGTGTGGCTCCACCAGCGCCAGGGAGAGCCGCAGGTCGGCCTCGACATACCGCCGGTTCACGCGGACCGGCGTCCCCCGGCGGGTTTCGCCGCGCAGAACCAGTTGCCCCGGATCGAACGCGTCGTGGTTCACGATGTCCGCGCCGCTCGCCACGACCTCCTCGCCGAGCATCTCGCGGAGCTCATCCGGTGTGTTCGGCCGATGCGAGCCGGTGCCGATGAGGATCGTGACGCGCTCCGGCGGCACGCCCGCCGAGGCCAACTCCTCGAGGATCGGCGGCAGAAGAGCGGCATTCGGCACCGGGCGGGTGATGTCGGAGGTGACGACGCACGCGCCCTCCTTGCCCCGGGCGAG
>VGFB01001265.1 GCA_016869015.1 Armatimonadota bacterium | reverse complement strand
GCCGTGGTGCGACGTGGAGAGCATTGCGGCGTCGGTGGGCCGGCAGGTCGTGCTGTCCCGCAAGCCGCACCCGCTGAAGCTCTGCGGTCCGAGGTTCGATCCCGAGGACTTCGCAGCGAGCCTTCGGGAGACGCTGGCGATGACCCGTGAGAACTTCCTGGAGCTGATCTTCCGCGATACGGTCCCGCTGAACGGCGAGATGCGGGAGAGGGTGGTCGAGGCGTGCGGGATTGTGCGCCGGCTCATCGACGAGCAGCGCTCCGACCCTCGTTGATCCCCCGGTCGCGCGCGGCGGAGAGGGCTCACGCCCAGGTCAGGATCACCTTGCCTTCGAGGCCTTGCTCCAGGCGGGAGTAGGCTTCCTGGGCGTTCTCGAAGGAGGTCTCGAGGGTGATGAGCCGCTCGATGGGCAGGCCCTGCCGGTACAGGCAGAGCATGTCCGGGTACCAGCCGGGGTGGGAGACCCAGTTGCCGAAGATGGTCAGGTTCCGCTTGATGATGAGCTTCTGCGGGTCCAGCTGTTGCTTGCCGTGGCCCACCTGACAGATGATCCCCTCGCACTTCGTCGCATCCATCGCGCAGTCGAGCGTGTCCTGACGCCCGGAGCACTCGAAGCAGGCGTCGGGGCCGATCCCGTCCGTCAGCTCCCGCAGCCGGGCCGTCAGGTTCTCCTCGGCCGCGGGGTCGATGGTCTGCCAGGCGCCCACCCGCAGGGCGAGCTTGCGGCGCGCCTCAACCGGCTCCACGGCAATCGGCCAGCACCCCATGAACCGCTGCATCAGCACCATCCCCAGGCCGACCGGGCCGCAGCCGAACACGCAGGTGACGTCGCCCTTCCCCACACCCGCGCGAACTGTGCCTCCGTACGGCACGCCGAGGCCATCGCCGCAGAGAAGCACCGCGGCCCCGGCGGACACGTCATCGGCCAGCTTCACCATCGCATTCGCTCTCACGGCGATGTACTCGGAGTGACAGGCGGCGGGCGTGCCGACCTCCTCGCAGAAGGTGTCCCGACCCATCCGACACCAGCGGCACTTCCCGCAACCACCCAGAGTGAAGACCCCCACACGGTCGCCCTCGTCCCACTGCGGGTGGCCGTTGGGATCCGCGACAATGCCGGAGACCTCGTGACCGCCGTTCATTGCCATGGCGTTCTCGCCGCGGAAGGCGTGCATCTCGCCACCGCACACGCCGCTGGCGGCGACCTTCACGAGGACCTCGTTGGCCTTGGGCTCCGGCAGGGGGAACTCGGCGATCTCGACGCGATGGTTGCCGAGGATGTGAAGCGACTTCATGGACGAGACTCCTCTCGCTGGCTGCGGAAGACTGGCGTCTGATCGTCGCCACTTCGCCGCGAAGGGACCTCCCCCCTCTCCGCCGAAGGTCGGGACAGGGAGGACGGGGTTATAAGGGCGAGTGCCTGCGGATCCGGTGTGACAGCACTGCGGCAGTGATGCCGGAAGGGAGCGGACAGCCATGAGGATCGCCGGGGCGTTGTCGTCAGCGCTGGCCCTGGGGGTCGCGCTGCTGACGGGATGCGGGGGCGGAGATGGGGAGCAGGCTCGCGGCCCCGAGGCTCTGGACCTGGGAACGCTGAGCGTACAGGTGCAGTCCGCAGCGGGGTTCAGGACGCTGACGCTGAAGACCCCTGCGGGCTCACGGATCGCCTTCAACGTGCTATATGGCAGCAAGATCGTGCGGTTGGACGAGCAGGCCTACCGGCGGGTAGCCTTCGTGAGCACGCGGCATGGGAACGACGAGATCTACACCCAGAACACCGATGGGTCGGACCTGACGCGGCTGACCATCAACGCCGCGGTGGACGCCCACCCGTCGTGGGCGCCGGACGGGAACAAGCTGGCCTACCACACGACCCGCGACGGGAACAACGAGATCTACACGATGAACTCCAACGGGGGGGGCGCCACCCGCCTC
>VGFB01001264.1 GCA_016869015.1 Armatimonadota bacterium | reverse complement strand
GCGCGCGAAGTGCAGGATGGCCTCGGCATCCAGCTCGTTGATGAACGTCAGCGTGTCGATCGTCTGCGCCTCGGCCTGCGGGTCGCGCAGCATCAGGTGCGCGGCGCTCTGCCGCGCCTCCGCCGACGCGGGGACCGCGGTCGCGAGGGCGACGTCGGGCTGTCCCCAGGCGGCTTGGAGCCCCTCGTCGGACGCGTAACGTCTCGTCAGCCACGCGCGCCACGCCCGCAGGCCGGGCTCGCTGAAGTCGGTGAAGTGGTCTTGCCAGACGCCCCACGTCTGCCATTCCGCCGTGTAGCCCGAGCAGATGATCAGTCCGATGAGGCGGTCGGCATAGGGCTGTGAGCGCAGGTGCCGGATCAGCCGAACCAGGTCGTCGCCGATCTCCTCCCGCCATCGCTCCGAGGCGAAGGACTGGTACCCGGTCGTGCCGTCCGCGAAGCGGACCATCTCCTCCGGGTGCGCGAGCGTCCACCAGGCGGGGGGCGTGACGTAGACGTGTGGCAAGAAGAGCGCGTTCGGGGCCGCCTGCGCCATACGGGCGAAGTAGAGGTCGAAGGCCGAGTAGTCGTAGCGGCCCTCCGCCACGTGGCCCAGATGGCCGTCGCCGCTGGTGCCGAACCAGTCGGACATGATCGGGACTCCCGCGGCGGCCATCTCGGCGTGACGCGGGGGCTGCGAGCCGTCCAGCTCCAGAAGCGGGTTATCGCCGCCGAAGCAGAAGAGCGGGACCGTCCTCCCGTCGACGAACACCGCGGGAGACCCGCCGAGGGGTCGCACGACGCACTCGGGGAAGTCCGTTGCCGGACCGGGCTCCGCAGCGATGCGCACGACGGCGCGCGGCCTGTCCGTCTGGTCGGGTCCGAGGGTCTCCTGTACGCCCGCAAAGACCTTCGCCTCGGCGCTGACGAAGGGCAACGTGGGCAGACGGAAGGTCAGCTGCTGCGTGCCCGCGGCCGCGGCAAGCCGACGCTCCTCGAAGGCGATCAGTTCGCCCTCGGTCTGCAGCCGGGCCTGGGCCGTCACCTCCCGGCCGGCGGCCGGTTGCGGGAACGCGAGCGTCAGCGAAACGTCGACAGCGTTCCCGGCCGTGACGCGCTCCGGGGCAACCACGGTCACCTCGACATCGGTGAGCGCGGGTGAGGGCTCGAAGGTCGTCGGCAGGGCCTCGTCGGTCAGACGGACCCAGTCGACCACGATCCACCGCGCCGCTTCGTTGCCCGGATCGAGGCGGAAGCTGATGACCCGGCCGTCGGGGCCGCCCCACTTCCGCGCCTCGGGGAAGTCGGTCTCGCGCCACCGGTTCGCGAGCAGATCGACGGTGTAGACGCCCCAGCCGGCCTTGACCGGCAGAGACCCGCCCAAGCACCAGTAGCCCGCGGCGGTCTTGTAGTAGATGTCCAGCAGATCGGCCGGCGCGGAGGAGTAGAGCCGTACCTGCAGGGCGCGGTACTCGGCCGCGTCGATCCCCGCCTCGGGCAGGCGGAGGTAGAAGAACGGGTCCCAGCGACTGAGGCCCCGCACGCGTCCGTCCGACAGCTTCGCGCCGGAGAGGTTCGTGGGGCCATGGACCTCCGAGGGGGCGTCGAAGTCCCACCGCAGCTCGGCGGCGCTGCCGCTCATGGCCCAGACTCCCAGGCCGAGGATCAGGGGCGCTGTCGGACGGCTCATGTGCCCTACTCCTCCATCTCCCACATCTTACGCTCCGCGGCGTTGATGGGGTGCGCGAGGGCCTGGCCCCGGAGCTTCTTGAACACGGGGTACCCCAGCAAGCGCTCCATCTCCCACTCGCGGGCGAACTGCCCCTGCTGGATCTCCTTCAGGCGCGCCCGGAAGAGGTCCCGCACGCCCTCGGGGATCACAACCTCGCCGCGCGACATCTGCCCGTACTGGCTGGTCTGGGAGTGCAGGCCCATCTGGCCGAAGAGGCCGATCTTCGCGACGGCG
>VGFB01001263.1 GCA_016869015.1 Armatimonadota bacterium | reverse complement strand
CACGTCGCGAGGGCCCAAGGGCGAGGGTGACGAGGCAGGAGGCAACTTGGGGGACAGACAACGGAGCTCGGTGAGACTGAGTCCCCTCGTCAGTCCCCTCCTACTGATCGTTGACCGTCTCGATCAGCGCCATGATGTTCTCGGGCTTCCCGTCGCCGGGGATGCCATGCGCGGGCGCGAGGATGTACCCGCCGCTCTTGCCCACCTCGGCCATCAGCTTCCGCGCCTCGGCGCGCACCTCGTCCGGCGTACCGTACGGCAGCAGCTTCTGCGTGCTGACGCCGCCCCAGAAGCTCAGCCGATCTCCGAACTCGCGCTTCATCTGGTACGGGTCCATGACCTCGGGCTGGAAGGGGTTGAAGCAGTCGAGGCCGATCTCGATGAGCTGCGGGAAGACGGACTGCACCATGCCGCAGGAGTGAATGGTCACGAACTTGCCGGCCGCCTTCGCGGCGCCGTACTGGCGGGCGAGGCGCGGCTTCAGGAAACGCTCCCACCGCGCCGGGCCCATCAGCAGGCCGCGCTGCGAGCCCCAGTCGTCGCCGAAGTGGACGGAGTCGATGGGGTACTGCACCGCCTGCTCGACCAGGGCCACGTTGTAATCGCAGATCGCGTCGAGGAGCTCGTCCACGAACTCGGGCGCCTCGACCATGTCCATGAACAACCTCTCCATCCCCCGCATCGTCCAGGCGCGCTCGAAGAGGGAGAACCCGATGCCGAACTGCACCGCCCGATCGCCCGCCTGCGCGACGCGCTCGCCGAAGCCGTCGAACTTCCCCGGCGCGTAGGGGTCGGGGAACTCGACCCCGTCAAGGTTCCGCTCGGGAATCACGCAGTTGCAGACGTTGCCGATGTCCCGGTCGATGCTCTTGTCCCACTGCACCCCGAACTCATCCTGCCAGAGGTCCGCGCTGATCTCCTGCTGCTTCGAGCCCGGGTTCGCGGCGACGCCGTGGAAGCAGTTGTCGATCTGCGCCGCCCAATCGGCGTTGCCGAAGTGCTCGACCATCGCCGCGTGGGCCTTCTGCGTCAGGCCCATGCAGTAGGGCGTCTTGTCCGGCTGCTGATGCGCGAACGCGGCGTACACGCGTTCCTTGTTGGTCATGGTTGGTCTCCGAGGCTGCGGCGATCATCAGGCGGCGGGAGGTTTCGCCGGGGGGACCCCCGTTGCCTGCCGGGCAGTCGCGTTTCAGTCGTGGCTTGCGGGGCTGTAGGAGCGGCTTCAGCCGCGAGGACGTTGCCTCGCCCAACCGGACACCCACGTCATCGCGGCTGAAGCCGCTCCTACAGCACGTCCCGTCCCGCAGAGCACGTGGTCAGTCGTACACCCCGTAGTTCAGGCAGGCCTGGAAGTAAGAGTGCATGTTCTCGGGCGGCGTGCCCTCGCGGAAGCAGTCGGAGCTGCCGATGATGAAGCCGCCGCCGGGCTTGGCGATCTCCATCGCCTCGGCGACCGTCCGCTCCACGAGCTCCGGCGTACCGTGCTTCACCACCCAGAGCAGATCCACGTAGCCCTTCAGCGTCGTCTGGGCGCCGATGCGGGCCTTGGCGCGCCGCAGGTCCAGATCGCCCACCGGCGGCGGGGTGCAGGTCTCCAGCACGTCCACCCCGCAGTCGGCGATCAGCTCCATCGAGGCGTCGAGCTTGCCGTCGTCGTAGTAGTCCAGGCGCGCCCCGTAGCGGTGCACCAGCTCAACCTGCGCCCGGAGGTGGGGCACGAAGACCTCGCGGAAGATGGCCGGCGACCAGCCGGCCGAGAGGCTGTTGTAGTAGCAGTTCGCGAAGATCCACTCCACCCCGCCCTCGAGAGCCGCGCGCGTCTCGGCGAGCGTCCGCTCGTGGAAGAGGCCGACCAGCTCGTCGAAGAAGGGTCGGTCCACGTAGTAGTCCACCATCAGGTCTTCCATGCCGCGCGCATCGCCCGCCTGGTGGCACAGCTCGCTCATC
>VGFB01001262.1 GCA_016869015.1 Armatimonadota bacterium | reverse complement strand
TTCTGCTGGCGGTAGAGGCTGATGGCGATGACGATCTGGTTCTTCCACAGCGGGATGGTCGTCATGATCGAGCTCTGGATCTTCTCCACCAGGCCCTGGTCGTTGTTCTGGATGAGACGCACCTGCGGAGCCGTCTGGATGGCGATCATGCGCGTGAGCTTGAGGTCGTGCAGGCGCCGCTCGAAGCGGGTGAGCGCCTGGTCGAAGTCGGCCAGACGCTGCGCCGCCATGGGGTCCGAGGACGTCCTGGCCTCGACCTCCAGCTCGGGCAGCTTCTTCGTCCGCAGGTCGGTCAGCAGCGTCTCGCCGGCGGCGATGTAGAGGTCGAGCTGCTCGAGGTAGTCGAGGTTCAGCTCGTACATCTTGTCCAGCACGGTGATGTCCTTGAGCAGGTCCATGCGCGCCCTCTCGAGGGCGGTCAGGATGCGCTCGATGTTCACGGAGATCTTCTCGTAGCGGGTGATGAAGCGGTTGAAGGCGTCGACGAACTTGCCCACGATCGGGATCTTGCTCAGGCCCGACTGACCGCCGCTCAACGAGTCGACGTCCAGCTCTTTGACGGTGGCGACCATGTCGCCGAGGATGTCGCCGACGTAGCCGGTGTCCTTGTTGCGCACGTCGGCCAGCAGGGTGTCGGCGAAGCTGGCGATCTTGTCCTGGGCCGGCAGGCCGAACTGCAGCACCTCCTGCGGGTCACCCACATCCACCGAAGCCATGATCAGGTCTGCCTTCTGGCGCAGCTCCGGCGACAGCTTGGCGTACGGCGTGAGATCCTGGGGCGGATCGGCGATCGCCGGGGTCGGTGCGGGCGTGGCGGTGTCGGTGGTGACGGGCTTCTCGCTGCTGTCCATGGGGCGCTCCTGACTGGGCTGGTGGGCGTAGGTCACGCGGTCGTGTAGCGGTTCATGCCGTCCGATGCTCGTCGTCGGAGCCGGTCCCGCGGTCGAGCAGCGGCGGCTCATCGGGCTGCGCGGCGGGCGCCGGCTCGAGGGCGCCTGTGGTGGCCAGGTCGATCGTCACGCCCTCCAGCTTGGCGGTCTTCTGCAGCAGGGAGATCTCGGCGTCGAGGTCGATCACGTCGTCGTGGAGCAGGCTCTCCAGCTGGCGCTCGAAGGCGCGGTCGATCACGTCGAGCGTGGGCTCTACCTTGGCGAGCGTCTGCTGGATGCTTTCGCCGCTCGCTTTCCGGGCGCTGATCTCCATGTACTGGGTGACGATCCGGTCGGTGGCGTCGAGGTAGTAGGTCAGGAACGGTCGCGCGCTCTGGATACGCCGCGGGTCGCGCTCCAGCTCGACGACGATCTTGTCGGCGGTGGTGCAGGCGGAGAGCGCCTTGAGACGCACCCGCTGATCGGAGAGGAGCCGCGACTTCCTGCGCAGTCCCTCCAACCGGACGCG
Organism: Armatimonadota bacterium; assembly: GCA_016869015.1. Classification (GTDB taxonomy): domain Bacteria; phylum Armatimonadota; class Zipacnadia; order Zipacnadales; family VGFC01; genus VGFC01. The sequence goes on along the minus strand of VGFB01001262.1, from coordinate 550 downwards.
CGCCTCGCCGACCACCTCTCCGATGAGCTGCTTGTCGAGGCCCGGCGGCAGAGCCGTCCTGCGTCGCGACGGCAGTCCCGGTACGACGAGAAGGCTCAGTCCGTAGGCGCCCGCGGCCGCGATCGCCGCCCAGACCACACCGGTCCCCAGCGCGAGCAGGAAGAAGAGCAGGACGACCGCCGCGACGATGAACGCCACGATGTTGCCGGCGATGGTCCGGGTCATCATGCGGGGCTCAGTGTCCATGGGCTGCCTCCATGCTCCCCGTGTGGCCGGGCCGGGAAACCGCCGCCAGGCGGCGCAGCTCCCGGGCCACATCCTTGCGGGCGAGCACGATGAGCCGCTCGACCGAGCGAGTGGCGCCCACGTACAGCAGGGCGCGCGAGGTCTCGTCCAGTGCTGTGACGTCGGTGATCACGACGGCCCGCGCCTCCAGGCCTTTGAAGCGATGGATGGTAGCACAGCGCATGCGGCCGCTGGGGTGCTCCTGGGCCGCTCCGGCGACCGCCAGGTCGAGGCCGGGGGCGTACTGCACGACCCGTTCCAGACG
>VGFB01001261.1 GCA_016869015.1 Armatimonadota bacterium | reverse complement strand
CCTGTCAGCGGTGAAGCCTTCGGTCGTCGTGGGTCGGCTCACCAGAGCCGACAGAGCCTTCAGATCGACGCCGAACGGCGTCGGCTCTGGTGAGCCGACCCACGACGACTAACGGCAACTGCGCGGAGCACGGCTGACAGACCACTAGATGCATCCATAGGAGAACATGCGAGCCGTTCCCTGGAGCGCGGACGCCCTCGTCCGCTGGCCAGGCCCGTGGTGGTCCCGGTGTGGCGGCCGTCGCCGTTCTCCCCTCTCCCTTCAGGAGAGGGGCCGGGGGTGAGGCCTCCACCGCGCCGTCGGCCGTCGCCGTCCGCCCGAAGGGCCGCTTGGTGCTCTGTCAGCGGTGAAGCCTTGGGCCGTCGTGGGTCGGCTCACCAGAGCCGACAGAGCCTTCAGATCGACGCCGAACGGCGTCGGCTCTGGTGAGCCGACCCACGACGGCAAACGGCAACCATAAGGACCACGGCTTACACAGCACTAGGCGTCGGGACGGGAGTCTCGATCTACGACAGGTGTTCGGGAGGGGAACCATGCCCAGGCTGTTCGGGAAGGACTGGACGAGACAGGAGTTGCTGGAGCGCTGTGGAGACGTGGACCAGTTCGGCGGAGCGACGAAGGCGACGCTGGCCGACGGCGACGAGGCGGGCGTCGAGGCGGTGTTCTGCCGGACAGGCAGCGGGCTGAACTACACCGTGCTGCCCGGACGGGGGCTGGACATCTCGGCGGCGGATTTTCGGGGTGCGTCGCTCTGTTGGCGCTCGACAACGGGCGACAAGCACGCGGCGTACTTTGAGCCGGAGATGTACAGCTGGCTCCGGCAGTTCTACGGCGGCCTCGTCTGCACGTGCGGGATGGCCTACGCCGGCGCGCCCGTTGCAGAGGACCCGGGGAAGCTGAAGACCGAGGCGAACATCGGCCTGCACGGCCGCGTCAGCAGCACCCCCGCGCGCAGCCTGCACGTCGATGGGCGATGGGACGGTGACGACTACTGGTTCTGGGTCTCGGGCAAGGTCCGCGAGACAGGCCTGTATTTGCCGAACCTCGAGCTGACCCGTAAGGTCTGCTCGAAGCTCGGCGCCAACAGCATGTGGATCCATGACCGCGTGGAGAACATCGGCTTCCTGCCGCAGGAGCACATGTACCTGCTCCACATCAACTTCGGCTTCCCTGTGGTGAGCGAGGACTGCGAGGTGGTCAGCGCGGTGACGGGCGTGACGGGCCGCGACCCTTGCTGTGTGGAGCTGATCGACACGTACAACCGGTTCCAGCCGCCGACGGCGGGCATGGATGAGCACTGCTACTACCACGACCTGAAGGGCGAGGCCGATGGCGCCACCTGCGTCGCCATCGTCAACCGCGCCTTCGATGGCGGTCACGGCCTCGGGGTCGCGCTGAGGTTCAACCTGAACGAGTACGACCAGTTCACCGAGTGGAAGATGTGCGCGCAGGGGACGTATGTCATCGGGCTGGAGCCCGCGAACTGCCGCGTGCAGGGCCGCGACAGGGACCGCGCCGAGGGCCGGCTGAAGACGCTACAGCCCGGTGAGGCGAAGACCTACGCGATGGAGATCAGCGTGCTGGACGGCCAGGCCGAGATCGACGCCTGCGTGGCGAAGATCGAGGCACTCCGTTGAGACGGCTCGCAGGACTGAGCACCCTCGGCCTGCTCGTCGCTGGGCTGGCGGGATGCGGGTCGAGCGGCGAGCCGGTTCCGCCGCGGATCCCGACGACAAGCCAGGCGCTGCTCATCTCCTGGGACGGCGCGCAGCGCGCGCACGTGCGTGAGATGCTGGCGGCCGGTCGGCTGCCCCATCTCCAGCGGCTTACTCGGGAGGGCGGGTTTGCCGAGGTCGAGGTCCGCGGGCACCGGACCGAAACGCTGACCGGCCACACTGAGCTCCTGACGGGGTATCGCCCCCACGACCTGGGCGTCCACCGGATCGACGA
>VGFB01001260.1 GCA_016869015.1 Armatimonadota bacterium | reverse complement strand
CCCGCGATCTTGGGGGCCATCGGTTCGCCCGTGCGGTTGTCGCGGCCGAGGCTGTAGCACTTGAGCAGGCGGTCAGCCTCCAGCATCACCAGGGCCAATCGAGTCCCTTGCACCTTGCCGATGGTGCGCACCAGCATGATGTTGCGCGTCGGCCCCGGGTCCAGCGACAGGCCGGGATCCTCGCCGCCGTAGATCGACAGCAGGATCGTCCGCCAGTCATCCGCGAACTGCACCGGCAGCTCGGCGGCGCCGGACGACAACACCAGGCCGAACTGGTTGCCCTTTCCGTCCCACGTCGCCCCCTGGATCGGGCTGAGGCGCGCATCCGGCTCGGCTCTCAGCAGGACGCCGCCCACGTCCGGCACCGCCGGTGTGGTGGTTGCCTGGGGAGTTCCTTGGTTGATGGGCGGGCCCAAGTTGTGGGGACGTGTGCTCGGCGTGTACTGAGGGAGTGTTGGCTCAACGCCGAACCGCGGCATGGTCGTACCTCGCTGTAGGCCTGGCAGCGAAGGCGAGCCCGTTGCCGTCGATCCAGGGGAAGCGTCCCCCCGGGGGAAGCCAGCCTCCATCAGGCAACCCCACTTCACCTTGAGCGCAGCCACGTCCTCGGCCACCACACCCGCCATGGAGCCGTCGTCAGGCTCCGTGTCGGCAGCCCCGGGCACCGCCCAGGCCCCGAGAGGGACGCGCCACGTAAGCGCGCGGGGCCCAGGCCTAGCGTTGAGGACGATGTCCCGAAGAGCCGTAACGTCGCCCTCGGACAGGCGAACTACGAGGGCCTTGAGCTGGACTCCTCCGCTCAGCGTGAATCCCCCTCCCTCCGACTGGGGGCCGCTTTCGCGCTTCAGGAGAGGGTAATGGGTCAGGGTTGTGACAGGACGCACAGGGAAGTCGGTGAGCCAGTAGGCCATGGCGGGGCGAACGTCCAGCGACTCGATGCCTCGCGCCGCAGCCAGCGCATAGTAGAGCCCCTTCACGCGGGCAAGTTCGGGACGCGACCGCGCAAGCGCCTCATAGCTCCGCGTCAACCCGGAGGCGAACTCCTCGGCGGGGTGGCTTGAGATGCGGCTCAGGTCCGTTACTGGGCGCCCGCCGACCACGGCGCTCAGTATCTCGGCCCTTGCGCCCACCCTCAACTCCTTGATCACGAACACGCCCTGGCGGCCGCTGAGAGCCCGTTCCGCATCTGCCGGATAGAACCAGAAACGGCAACTCACACGATCAGCGCTCGGCCCTTCCGTCTGGATGTACCGGCTCAGGTTCGCGAAGTAGGAGGACGCCCCCAGCTCCTCGACCGGGAGGTGGCCCAGAGCCATCTTCTTCAGCGTAATATCTGCCTCCGTAAGGTCTCTGCCGAATGAGCTGTTCTCGATCCCCCCGCCAAAGCGGACTATCTGCCTACCCGTAGCAGCAGTCTCGGGCGTCTTGTCGATGCTCACCATGGGCCACTCGTCGTGGACGAGGACCGCGCGGAGGGCCACGACGAGGTCCTCCAGCGCCAGTTTCCGGTCAGCGGCCGTCACTTGGCCCACAAGCACAACGTCGCCACTGCCTGAGTCATGGACCACCCCGACCAACCGGGTGACCCCGCCGAGCAGCATCAGTTCAGCGTTCTGCCGCTCACCGGACCTAACCCGTTCACACGCCTCCCGCATGGAGAAGGCCATGTAGGGTCCTGCGTGGACGATGCCCGTCGGGAGGAGGCAGAGCGCAGCCAGAGCGCAGAGGGCAAGCTTGGGCGTTCTCCTGACCGTGTTCACCGTACCGCTCCGTTCCCCGCCCGATCGCTCGCGGATGGAGATGCCGTCACGTGATACACTAGGCCGTACATCGTGGCGACGTTCCACGCACCCATCTCAACCGGTGCGTCCCCAATCTCCTCGGTCGAGACGCCTCCCAAACGGGAGAGCCGTCTCCCCGTCGGGTCCATGGTGCCGCGCAGGAACCCCCCGACGT
>VGFB01001259.1 GCA_016869015.1 Armatimonadota bacterium | reverse complement strand
GGGTACAAGGCGCTCTATGTCAGCGAGTCCAACCTGCGCCGCGACGTGGCGGGAAAGATCGTCGCGTGGGTTCGGGGAGGCGGCGTGTTGCACCTGGGCCCCGGTTCCGCCATGCGCGATGAGTACCACGAGCCGCTGGGGGACCTGTTGGACCTCTGCGGCGTCACGGTGGCCGGCGTCGAGAAGCCGGGCGGCGACTACCGCGAGCACTACGGGCTCCACTACACGGCGCCGCAGGGCGAGGTGGCGCTGACCGCGGCCGCTCTGTGGCCGGACTGCACGTTCCCGCTGCTGGGCTATCGCGAGACGTCGCAGGCGACGACGGCCGAGGTCCTCGCCGCCTTCCCGGACGGTTCGCCGGCCATCACGCGGCGGCAGGCCGACAGCGGCGCCGTGCTGCGTTTTGCCTTCATGCCGGGGCTGGGGTACGCGAAGTCGGCCGATCCGGGCCCCAACCGGCTGACCGTCGGCTATCGCGCCGAGCAGCTTCCGGTCCTGACCGCCGCGGCGAGACTTGCGGGGGTGGCGCCGGCGCTGGAAGTGAGCTCCCTGCTCGTGGAGGCAAAGCTCCTTCACGGCCCTCGGCGCGATGTCCTGGTGCTGGCCAACTGGTCAGGCGAGCCGCTCTCCGACCTGCGGGTGACCGTGCCGGCTCGGCCCGGGTACCGGACCGCCCGGGCGGTCTCAGGGGCGGAGGTCGGCTTCGGGGAGACGGCGGAGGCGATTGAGCTGTCGCTGCCCCTGGAGACGACCGAGGTCGTGCTTCTCGAACGGTAGCCGCGCGTGACGATGCGGGGAGAGCGCGTTCTGCCCCCTGGACGGGAGAGGGACAACCATGTCTGCTGCACTTGCCGGTCGGGTCGTGGTGGCGGTCCTGTTGGCCCTGCCCGCGGGCGTCGCCACCGCACAGAAGGCTGAGGTTGCGCCGATGCTACACTGCCAGATGATCCAGTCCGGCGAGATTCAGGCGGTCGTGGGCGACTGCTCCCGCGATGGCATGGGGGGACCGCAGTACTGCGGGCTCTGGTCGTTGACGAGCAAGCAGCGGCAGTTCAGCTGCTTCGGGAACTCATATGCCGGCCTGATCCCGGGCGACCTGCGAGGCAAGGCGGTCACGCTGGAGGTGGTCGACGAGAGCACCGTGGCGCTGGTCCACAAGGCCGACGACGCCTGGGCCTCCGACGGGCGGGCGACGTACCGCATCGTCGGGCCAAACTGCATCGAGCACACACTCACGATCCGCGACGCCCGCTCGTTCCTGACCGCGCAGGGCTACCGCGAGGTGAGCTGGTGCTCATACATGAACTGCCCCGAGGACCCGACGCTCCACTTCCGCTCCGGGGGGCAGTGGACGGCGTACCTCTCGCCGGAGCATGGCGTCGGCTCGCGGATCGCGCCCTCGTACATCGAACAGCGCGAGGCTGTTCCGCCTCAGGACGAGCGGCGCAGCCCCTTCCACGTCAACTGGGCGCCGATCACCTTCGATGAGCCGTTCTATTACGGGCGCTTGGGGCACATGCTGCTGCTGTTCGTGTTCGACAACCCCACCGACCTGCGCTTCTTCTGCTCCCCGAGCGGCGGTGGGGGGAGCCTGCTGCCCGGCCAGAGCTGTCCCGCGTGGGACTTCCTGTGGATCATCCCGGCCGACCGGTACGGGCCGGAGACGGACTACACCTTCCGCCTGCGGCTCATCTACAAGCCGTTCGTGTCCGAGGAGGATGTGCTCGAGGAGGTTCGTCGGGCGCGGGAGGCGATGGCCGGGAGCTGACGGCAGGACGTCAGGGCGCCGTGCCACCCGTTCCCTCACGGTACTCGCCCTCGGTCACGTCGCTGACTGCGCCGGTGAACACGTCGACCTTGATGTACCGCTTCACCTCCCCCAGTTCCATTCGCCCGTAGATGCTCTCCTGTCCGCGCGCGATCTGGATCCGGAAGCTGACTCCCCCGTCTGCTCCCA
>VGFB01001258.1 GCA_016869015.1 Armatimonadota bacterium | reverse complement strand
TCGCCTGCTTCGAGGATACGGTCACGCTGCCCGGGCTGCTCAACGATGCGGGTTACCGCACGGCGCGCGTGGGGAAGATGCACTACGCGCCCGAGCCCCTGTTCCCCTTCCAGGAGGGCCACCCCCGGGGGCGTTTCGGCCGCGACGACGTGCAGATGTCCGAGGCCTGCCGCGACTTCGTTCAGGGGGAGCGCCCCTTCTTCCTGTACTGGTGCTCGATGAACCCTCACCGCGGCGGGGGAACGCTGCCCTCTCACCCGTATCGGCCGGACCGGTTCGGCAACCCGGAGCAACCCTTCCCCAACGACCGCGAGCAGCTCTTCGGCGACGAGGACGTTCGGGTGCCGCCCTGGCTCCCCGACATTCCCGAGGCTCGGGCCGAGCTCGCGCAGTACTACCAATCGGTCGCCCGGCTCGACCGAGGCATCGGGCGGCTGATGAGCGTCCTCCGCGAAGCCGGGAAGTACGAGAACACAGTCATTCTCTATGTCTCCGACAACGGAGCGGCCTTCCCGGGGGGCAAGACGACGCTATACGAACCGGGGATGAACCTCCCGCTCATCGTGCGCAGCCCGCTTCACGAGGCGCGCGGCACGACGTGTGACGGCCTCGCAACGTGGGCCGACCTCACACCCACGATCCTCGACTTCGCCGGCGCCTACCTCGAGCCCGACGCCTTCCACGGCCGCTCATTCCGGCCAATCATCGACCGGGAGAGCCCGTCTGACTGGCGAGAGGAGATCTTCGCGTCCCACACGTTCCACGAGATCACGAACTACTACCCGATGCGCGTGGTGCGCGGGAAGCGCTGGAAGTTCACCTGGAACATCGCTCATCCGCTGACCTACTCCTACGCTTCGGACCTGTGGGCCGCCGCCACGTGGCAGGGCACGCTGCGGCGGGGCCTGAGCACCTACGGCCGGCGCAGCGTCGAGGGGTACCTGCACCGACCCCGCTTCGAGCTGTACGACCTGGAGGCCGACCCCCACGAGCTGCACAACCTCGCCGACGCGCCCGAGCAGGCGGCCCGGGTCGAGCAGCTCTGCAGGAAGCTACAGGCCTTCCAGCGGGAGACAGGTGACCCGTGGCTGCACAAGTGGGAGTATGAGTGACCGATGGACCGTCGCGAGGCCCTTGCTACGGGAGTCACGATGCTCGGGGCGGTCCTGCCTGGACGCACCGTTGCCCGGTCGATCGCGAAGGAGCAACCGCTCATGCACCGGTACGAGGACTACGGCTGGCTGCGGGGGTTCAGCGTGGTGCCCTCGTGGGGCGCGCGGATCGAGGAGGCGTGGTGGCGGTACGATGGCGAGCGCTTCCGGGAGGAGGTCGCGCTCGCGCGGGCGGTCCACGCGAACTGCCTGCGGGTCTGGATCGAGTTCACCGCCTGGATGGCCGACCCGGAGGGCGTGATCGCGAGCTTCCTGGACGCCGTGGCGGCCATTGACGAGCAGGGCATGAGGACGATGCCGTGCCTGTTCAATCGCTGGCACGACGTCCGCTACGACTACGGCGGGCAGTACATGGAGGACCTCTACCGCGACTGGGGCCCGAAGCTGGAGTACGTGAAGGCGCTGGTGACGCCGCTGGCGGGTGACGCGCGGGTGCTGATCTGGGACCTGTGCAACGAGCCGCAGGCGGCGAACCTCAGCGACGACTGGGCGAAGCGCGAGTTCGAGTGCTTCCGGCAGGTGGCGGACGCGGTCCGCGCGGCGGGGGCGCAGCAGCCGATCACCATCGGCACGATGTACGGGTCGAACATCGAGACCTTCGCGCCCTTCTGCGATGTGCTCTGCGCGCACCCCTATGGTCACACGCCCGAGGCCCTGCGGGATGCCATCGCGAGCTACGACGAAATCCGGGCGCGGGCGAAGAAGCCGATGCTGGTGAACGAGTGCATCCCCGGCTGCCTGGATGACCTGCGCCGGGCGGACGTCGCGCGGTTCTACTCCGGAATGCTC
>VGFB01001257.1 GCA_016869015.1 Armatimonadota bacterium | reverse complement strand
CGCCCTCGCCCAGGACCGCGCGTGGGTGCGCGAGATGATGGACACGCTGATGAACCTCGTGCTGCGAGGCTTCCACGAGATGCTGGCGCGGGGCTTCGAGTTCGACGGGGTCTTCGTGGCGAACGACCTGGGCTACCGCAACGGCACGTTCTTCTCACCCGCGACCTTCCGCGAGGTCGAGTTCCCCGCGCAGCAGCGGATGTATGCCACCTTCCGCGAGCACGGTCTGCCGGTCATCCTGCACAGCTGCGGGAACGTGCGGGAGTTCGTGCCGCTGCTCATCGAGGCGGGCCTGACGTGCCTGAACCCGCTGGAGAGCAAGGCGGGGATGGACGTGGTGGAGCAGAAGCGGGAGTTCGGCGACCGACTGGCCCTCATGGGCGGGATCGACGTGCGGGCGATGGCCGATCCCGATCCGACCGCCATCGAGCGAGAGATCGCGCGGAAGATCCCCGTCGCCAAGGAGGGCGGCGGGTACATCTACCACTCGGACCACTCCGTCCCCGACAACGTCAGCTGGGCGCAGTACCAGCGCGTCATGGAGCTGGTGCGGGAGTATGGGAGGTACTGAGGCGCGCCGCGCCTACTCGTCCCCAAACCCCTTCCGCTTCTCCCATTGCGTCGGGTGATCGACGGGGAACTCGCGGGCGAGGATGGACTTCGCGAGGCGCTGGAGGCCTTCGTCGAGGGAGACCGTCGGTGGGCCCAGCAGGCGCGCCATCTCGTCGGCCTTGCCCAGGAGCGAGGCGCCCTTCGGTGTGCCCTTGAAGCGCGGCTCGAGGCCCATGAGCTCGCCGAGGCGCACCGCGATGTCGTACACGGAGACCCTTTCGGTGCCGGTGAGGTTCAGGATCTTCGGCGGTACGGCCGCGACGCGGTAGGACTCGATCATGGCGTCCATGAGGTCATCGAGCCAGATGACGTTTACGTGGCTGGTGGTCAGGTCGATCTCCTCGCCATCGCGGATCTGTCGCGCGATGTCGGTGGGGACGCCGAACTCCTCGTGATAGCCATAGAAGATGCGTTGGATCACGGCCGGCGTGCCGTTCCGCCGGCTGAAGTAGTCGACCATCCACTCCCCGCCGAGGCGGGTGATCGCGTAGAGGCTGGGCGGCAGGGGTGGAGTGTCCTCGGTGGCGCCGTCGACGCTGTCCTCATAGACGTTGCCGCTGGAAGCGAAGAGGAAGCCCTGGGTCTTCGAGAAGTGCTCCATCGCCCGTCCCACGGCGCGGACGTTCATCTCGACCGTGTAGTCCGCGTCGCCCTCCGAGCCGAACTTCAGCGCCGCCTCGTGCAGCACGTAGTCGAAGTCGTCCGGCACGCCCTCGAAGGCAGCGGGCTGCGTCACATCGCGCTTGTAGGTGACGACGCCCAGTTGCCGCAGGGCGTCCTCCTGGCCCGGCGTGCCGAAGCGCGCCAGCCCGTGGACCTCGTTGCCGAGAGCCACCAGCTTGGGGACGAGGTGCTTGCCGATCTTGCCGGTTGCGCCGACGACCATCACGCGTTGGTTCTGCATGGGGGCTCTCTCCGGGACAGGGATCTTGGAGGGCCGTTGGGATGGGAGTCCCGACCTACTTGAGGACCTCCGGGTTCACGAGGGAGGTCGGGCGCTCGCCGGAGAGGATGCGGGCCATCTCCTCGGCGGCGCGACGCTGGAGGTTCGGGATCGCGACGCTCGAGAACCACGCACTGTGCGGGGTGAGCACGACGTTGTCGAACCCCTTCAGCGGGTGGTCGTGCTTCACAACCGCGTCCTCGTCTTCCAGCAGGTCGAGTCCCGCTCCGGCGATCTTCCCGGTCTCTAACGCCCAGACGAGGGCGTCGGTGTCGATGACCTCGCCCCGGGCGCAGTTGATGATGAGGGGCTGCTTCTGCATGGCCTCGAAGGCCTCGCGGTTCAGGAGATGCCGCGTCTCCGGCGTTGAGGGGCACTGCACGAAGATCGCGTCACACGTGCCCCATA
>VGFB01001256.1 GCA_016869015.1 Armatimonadota bacterium | reverse complement strand
GCAGACGCTGGAGGCGCGGCGCCGGCAGCACACGCAGTTGCTGCAGATGGCCGCGTGACCGTCGAGGCCGTGGAAGTGTGTCTTAACTTGGAGCCCCGATTTGTCTCACTCTTGCTGACACGATACAATCCTCGGGCTCGGGCCGCTGGAGCCGCTGCTGGCCGACGAGACCATCACCGAGATCATGGTCAACGGCTCCAAGAACATCTACATCGAGCGGCGGGGAAGGATCCATCGCGAGCCGGTGAGTTTTGAAAGCGACGACCACCTGATGCGCATCATCGATCGCATCGTGGCGCCTCTCGGCCGCCGGATCGACGAGTCGAGTCCGTACGTCGACGCCCGGCTGCCGGACGGCTCGCGCGTCAACGCCATCATTCCGCCGATCTCCCTCGTCGGCCCCACGCTGACCATCCGCAAGTTCGCCAAGGTCCCCATCACGGTCGAGCAGCTGGTCGAGTACGGCACGGTCACGCCCGAATCGGTCGAGTTCATGAAAGCCTGCGTGCTGGCTCGCATCAACATCGTCATCTCGGGCGGCACCGGCTCGGGCAAGACCACCTTCCTGAACGTCCTGTCGCAGTACATCCCCGGCGACGAACGCATCATCACGATCGAGAACGCCGCCGAGCTCCAGCTGCGCCAGGAGCACGTCGTCACGCTCGAGTCGCGCCCACCGAACATCGAGGGCCGGGGTGAAGTCACTATCCAGAACCTGGTGGTGAATGCCCTGCGAATGCGGCCCGACCGCATCATCGTCGGCGAGATCCGCGCCTCCGAGGCGCTCGATATGCTCCAGGCGATGAACACCGGCCATGAGGGCTCGATGACCACCGCCCACTCCAACAGCCCACGCGATACCCTGTCGCGTATCGAAACCATGACGCTGATGGCCGGTATGGACCTGCCCATCCGGGCCATCCGCGAGCAGATTGCCTCGGCGCTCGAGCTGGTGGTCCACCTGGAGCGCCTGCGTGACGGCTCACGCAAGGTCACCCACGTCACCGAGATCCAGGGCATGGAAGGCGACATCATCACCATGACCGACCTGTTCGTCTTCGAACAGACCGGATTTGAGGAGGGCCGCGTGATCGGCCGCTTGCGCCCGACCGGCCTGCGCCCGAAATTCATGGACAAGATCGAGGCCTCCGGCATCCACCTGCCGGCCTCGATCTTCGGCGTCGGCGACCGGATGCGGTACTAGCCATGGACTCCAACCTCATCCTGTTTCTCGGCGGCGGGCTGGGCTTCCTCCTGCTGATCGTGGGCGTAGCCTCGACCGTCATCTCCGGCCGCTCGGTCGTGGAGGAGCGCCTGGGGCGCTACTCCGAGTCGGGCGGCTTGGTACGCGGCGCGCCGGCCCAGCAAGCCGCCGTCAAGGCCAAGCGCTCGACGCCACTGGCCGACTGGCTCAACCGGCTGGGCGAGGGCACGGACCTGTTTGAGGGTATCTCGAAGAATCTCGCCCGGGCTGATATCAAGCTCCGCCCTGCCGAGTACATCGCCGTCATGATCGGCGCCTCGTTGGCCACGGGCGTTCTGCTGGCCGTGCTCGCCCGCTCGATGTTCTTCGCCATCCCCGGGTTTATCCTGGGAGTCTTCCTTCCAGGCATCTACGTCGGCCAGGCCAAGAAGTCCCGCCTGCGCAAGTTCGACGACCAGCTGGGCGACATGCTCAACCTGATGGTCAACGGCCTGCGGGCGGGCTACTCCACGCTGCAGGCCATGGAGGCCGTCAGCCGCGAGCTCCCGGCGCCAATCTGCGATGAGTTCCGCCGCGTGGTGCAGGAGATGCAGCTCGGGTTGACGATGGAAGACGCCCTTGAGCACATGCTGCGCCGTATCAACAGCGATGACCTCGACCTTGTGGTCACGGCCATCAACGTGCAACGGGAAGTCGGCGGCAACCTGGCCGAGATCCTGGACGTCATCTCCTACACCATTCGCGAGCGCGTACGCATCA
>VGFB01001255.1 GCA_016869015.1 Armatimonadota bacterium | reverse complement strand
GTGCGTACACGCCCGGCGCGTCGACCTGGGTGGACAGCGTTGCCCGCTGCGGCGCGCCCAGTCCGCTGCCCTTCGCTCCGCCGTCGTCGGGGATGAAGGCCTCCTGCAGCACCGTGCGGTCCGGCCCCACCAGAATCGCCCGCAGCTCCGTGTGCCGGTCGACGACATGCCGATCCCGCTTCTCCACCTCCACCACCAACTCGCCCGCCGGGGCCAGGAAGTACACCCCACCACACCCGCCGATGCGCAGCGCGAGGTCGCCGGTCATGCCGCAGGTCACCCTCCCTTGGGGCAACGCTTGTGTCGCCGCACCGCCGCCGAGAGCGGGCAGCAGGGCCATCAGAGCACCGTGGATGGCGCGCATGGATCGCTCACTCCTCCGCAAACTGCAGGGCATACAGGTCCGCATCCCTCAGCTCGAACCGCACGCGCACGGGCTGGCCGGCCAACGCCGCAAGGTCGGTCTGGCCGCGCCAGCTTACCGGGCGCTCCAGGAAGTCGCCGAAGACCTCATCACAGTCCGCCAGCGCGTAGCCGGGGACCGGCAGCCCGTCGGGGTTCTGCAACTCGACGCGCAGACTTCCGGCCGCCGAAGTCGCCACGTTCAGCACCAGGCGCCTTCCCGCGAAGGTGAGGGGACGCGTGAGCACCTCTCCCCCACTGAGCGGCGCCTGCGCCGATACGAAGCCGTCGATCCGCAGCGTGTACCGGCGGAAGACCGTCCCGCCGTCGTTCTGATGATAGTGCTCGCTGGCGTAGAGGGACAGCTCCGGCGGCGCGTCGGCGAGGGCTGCCCGCGTCTCGACCAGCCCCCATGTCTGGTACAGGTCGCCGTAGAACCACGTGTCCCGGGTGCGCAGGCCGGGTCTCAGGAACGCCTCGGGCCACATGGTGAACCGGACGCCATCGTGGGAGGCCATCAGCAAGCCCTCCGTCACGGCGCTGCCCTCTCGGGGTGAGGGCCCCGTCCGGATGCGGCGATGCTCGAGCTGGGGCAGGTACTCGTGCGAGGGTGTCCAGCCCCGGTCCACATACCGCGTCGGGAATCCCAGCAGCAACTGCGGTGCGCGATAGTAGGGCAGCACCTGGTTCGTGTACAGCTCCCCGGAGCGGCCCGGGGTGTACTCCAGCCACGTACCTGCAGTCCAGTGCACGAAGTCCGGCGACGTGCACGTGCGGATGTCGCGGCCCTCGCGGAAGTCGCGGAAGTACGCCCGGTATTCCCCGCGCGCCGCGTCCCAGAACGCCAGGTTCTGGGAGTCCAGCGCGCCCTCCGTGATCACCGGGCGCTCAGCCATCAACGACCAGTGAATGCCGTCCGGTGACTGAAAGGCGAACAGACCGTGCTCTGTGCCTCCGTTCGCCAGGGCCTTGTAGCGGGCTTCCGACGGGCAGGCCGGGTTGTCATCCCGAAAGGGCGCGAAGGAATGGGTGCCGAGGCGGTCGAGGATGATGTTGTTCGCCGTCGAGCCGTCGGATTCGCACAGCCCCAGCTCCGGCTTTGCCCAGTGGATCCCGTCTGGGCTCTCGGCGTAGCAGATGACGAGCGCGTGCGTTCCCGTGTACTCCTGAGGAGTCAGTCGATAGTGCCCGCCCCGGTAGTACATCCGGTAGCGGTCCCCATCCTGCAAGACCGTCGCGTAGAGCGAGCCGTTGCCCTCCCACGGCGCGTCCGCTACCAGCGCGACCTCCCGCGGCACGGGCGCGTGCATCCGCAGCGTCGCCCCGCCGCTCAGTCGCTCGATGAGGTAGTCGTCAACCAGCAGCTCTCGCCGCGTCCCAAGGTCGAGGGGTTGGGCGGCCGCAAGGGGCGCAAGGCCCAGCGTGGTCTGCAGCGCGAACACGGTGGTGAGCATGGATGATCTCCCCTACAGGTGCTCCTTCAGGACCCGCTCCCCGAGCGCCCGCAGTTCCCCCTCCGGCCCGATGACGATCCAGGAGTGCGCCATCGCCGGGTCCAGCGC
>VGFB01001254.1 GCA_016869015.1 Armatimonadota bacterium | reverse complement strand
TCGCCTCCCACTCCAGGAACGGATCGCATGTCCCCGGGCCGATGGCCGTCGAGCGAGCGCGCCAGGCCCCCTCGGGCAGCGCGTGCAGGTCGATCGTCACCGCCGTGCGGTATGGTTCGTGGTCGGCTCGCTCGATCAGGTTGTAGAGCATCACCCACGCCCGCCGGCCGTCGTCGGCGATGCACGCCAAGGCGCCGACCGGGTCGTTGGACGATTCGCAGGCAAGGCGCGTGCCCGTCATGCGCCCAAGTAGCTCGAACGCGCGGAAGCTGGGCTTGGGGATGGTGGTCTTCGTGAACAGCGCGAGATCGCCCTGGAAACCGTCGTGGGAGTGCGGCGGGCCCTGCCCGAGGCAGAAGGGCAGAGCGAGGGTGATCCCGGCGTCCAGGAACTCGCGCACCGCCATCGTGCGGAAGGCGGCGTCATAGGGCCGGTCGTGCACCGGGTTCGGGCTCGACGCGCAGCCCCACTCGGTGATGAGGGTCGGCAGGTCGCGATACTCGGGAAGGTCATCGAGGACCTCCCGCACGGCTCCGAGGCTCAACCGCACGTTGTCGAACACGGGGATGCCGACGCCGACGGTGTACAGGTGCCAGGAGACGAAGTCGATGCGGCAGCCCGTTCCGCTCGTCGCGGCGTTCCGCCCGGACCGGCAGTGCTCCAACAGCGGCCGGACCCACCCCGTCCCCGCACCGCCCGGCCCGCCGATCCGGATCTCGGGGTCGGCCACCGTCGCTCCCTGCACCGCGTGGTCGTAGAGCCGCAGGTACTCCTCCAGCGTGCCCGCGAAGTACCCGGCCGCATCCGGCTCGTTCCAGACCTCGAAGTACCATTCGCGGATGGCCTCGCCCCACCGCTCGCGGCAGTGGCGCACGATCCGCCCGATCAGCGCCTCCCACTTCGCATAGGCGGCATCGTCACGCGGCGGGAAGGCGTTGCGCCAGCTCAGCCCCTCATCCCCCTTCGCGAGCGGCGGCGGCATCCCCTCAAGCACCACCACCGGCAGCATCCCGTTGTCCACCACCGCGCCGATCCGCGCATCGAAGCCCTCCCACGCGTGGACCGGGGCGCCCCGAGCGTCCTCCGAGTAGATGCCCGGGTTGTGAACCATGTCGTGCAGTCGCACGTAGCGGAAGCCGTGCTCCCGCGCGAAGCGCATGGCCTCGGTCTGCGTGTCGGTGAGCGCCCGGTCCGACCACCCGACGTCGCTGCCGATCCACAAGGGCCGCCAGGGGCCCAACGGGCGCCCATAGTCCACCGTTACCGTGGCGCGGGCGAGGTCGAGGGGCTTGCGGTTCAGCTTCGCCGGGTCGTCGAGTAGCTCCAGGGCCACGTCGTCGAACCACGCCGTTCCCTGCACGTCCTCGCCCCACAGGTGGCAGTGCACCGAAACCGTCGACACCTCGCGGGAGAGCAGCACCGTCGCCTCGTATCGCGCCCAGTCCGTCGTGCCGTCGACCAGCGCCACGTCCGCGTGCCCCACGCCCCGCCCTTGCGCATCGTAGCTGATGAGTTGCAGAGCCGCCTTGTGCCACGCGGCCGACGGCCCGGTGACGACCCCCTCGGTCTTCATCCAGCCGCTGACCCGCAACCGGCCGCCGGGGTACTTCACGGGCTTGGAGCCCACGCCCCCATGCGCAAACACGCGCACCGAGCGCCGTCCGTCGTGCCGTACCTCCGGGTCCAACTCGACGCCCTGCGCCCACGGCAGCTTCTCCCAACCGGGCATCGACTCCAATGCGCCCTCCTCGAAGCCGCCGTGCGCAACCAACGCCGTCGGTTGCGCCCAGCCCGCGCACGCCGGAAGGCAGATGAAGAACATCGGTCGCCCCTGTCGTCGTTGAGAGTCCCGCTGCCGTGGCCGTCCCTGCCCCCTTCCATCTCCTGCACTGCAACTCCTCGCCAACAAGGTCCTTTCGGGCCTGCGCCCGAACCGCCCGGACGGAGCCGGTATCCTGCGAGGTG
>VGFB01001253.1 GCA_016869015.1 Armatimonadota bacterium | reverse complement strand
GCCCTTGGTCGAGAAGAACGGCTGGAAGACCCGCTGCTGCTCCCCGCGCGGGATGCCGGGGCCGTTGTCGGCCACGATGACCCAGACCTCGTCCCCCTTCGGCGAAGGGCGCGTTTGGACGTCCACCTTGCCCGACAGGGCAGGCACGGCTTCGATGGCGTTGGCCAGGATGTTCAGCAGGGCGTGGTGCAGACCATCCGGGTCGAGGGGGATTTCCGGCAGATCCTTCCCGAGCCGCGTTGAAAGGGTGACGCGTTTCTCCGCCGCTGCAGGCTGCGCCAGTTCCACCACCTCCCGCACGACCGCATTGACGCTGGTGCGGGCGCGGTTCGGCGGCGCCTCGCGGCTGTAGGAGAGCATGTTGAGCACCAGTTCGTTGACGCGGCGCAGGTTTCGGCTGACGACGTCCCATCCCTTCTCGACCGGCGCCAGGTCTTTCTTCTGGAGCCCCGTCTCGACGGCCCGGGAGCCGCCCTGGATGCCCTGGAGGATGTTCCGGATATAGTGGGACACGCTGGCGACGGCTTGGCCGACGGCCGCGAGGCGCTCCTGCTGGACCTGGCTTGCCAGGAGGCGGGCGTTCTGGACCGCCAGGCCCGTCTGGCATCCGATGGCCGTCATCAGTTTCAGGTCCTCGGGGGAGAATTGGCCCTGGCTGACGTGCGTGTCCACGTGGACGATTCCGAGGATCTCGTCGCCGCTACGGATGGGAACGCAGATGGCGCTTCGGATGCCGTAATCCTGGACGCTCTCGCCCTCCTCGAATCGCTGGTCCTGCATGGCGTTGGTCGAGAGGACGCCCTCCCCGCGTTTCATCACATAGTTGATGATGGTCCGGCTGACGCAGATGGGACCGGTCTTGGGAGCGGCCGCGGGAGGAAGTTCGCCGACGGCCGTCTCGCTGCTCGCGTCGGCGCCGGCCTGTTCTCGGCGAATCTCTTCCAGCAGTTCCTCGCGCCAGCGGATGGCGCGCGGGACCATCGACCCCGTCCGCTCATCCCTCAGGAGGATGAACCCGCGGTCGGCGTCCACGACGTCGAAGACCATGTCGAGAATGTTCGCCAAGAGTCGATCCACGTCGAACCCGTGGGCCAGCATCTCGGCAATGCGATAGAGCGCCTTCAGGCCGATGACGCTGGTGCGCATCCCGGCCATATCTTCGCCGCCGGCGAACGCGAGGTGCGGCTCTCCGCTGGCGGTCTCCGTGCTGATGATGCTCGCATCGACGCGCCCCTCGCTGTCCACGCGGATCGGCAGGCCCCGGTGGTCCACCAGCGCGCCTCCGGGCATCGGTCGGCCGACCGTCAGGATCGTGTTGCCCACGCGGATCTGGTCGCCCGCGTGAAGGGGCGACTCCTCGACCCGGACGCCGTTGACGAACGTCCCGTTCGCCGACCCCGCGTCCTTCAGCACGTGGCGATTGCCGTGAATCTCCAGGCTGGCGTGGTGCCGGCTGACACCGGGATCGTCCAGGCACACGTCGCACGCCGGATCCCGGCCAATGAGCGTATTGGCGCCGTCCACCTCAAACGCCTTGCCGCGATCCGGCCCCTGGATGACCGTTAGCGTTGGCATCCCGCACCCGCTGGTAAGCGTCGCCGGTTCCCGCGAATGGCCGACAGAAGCGCCCCCTTGAGGTAATACGACGAAGGAGAGCCGGTGGCCGGGAAATCCCGATGCGCTGGCTCCGCCTCGCCTATCCTCTCTGCGGCCGCACTCCACGGGGAATCCGGACGTGCTGTCACCATCCATCCTACCGCGCCCGGCCGACTTGTCAAGTTTCCGCGCGGTGTTTGGGGAACCCGGATACCCCGCTGGATTTGCGAACGTCGGCCCCGCAACCGCTCGTCCTTCGCGGAGGCAGTTGGCGCCTGCCGCCCGAGCACCAATCGGCCGTCACAGGGGCACTCGTGGATCTCTGCCGCAAGCATGGCATCCCGGCCAAACACTGCATGCAGAACCTGAT
>VGFB01001252.1 GCA_016869015.1 Armatimonadota bacterium | reverse complement strand
GTTCATGTCTCCGCAGGTGTAGACCTCGGCTCGCTTGGGGCTCTCAGCGGGGAGCGTCGCGTCGCGCCGCTCGGCGAGTGACGCCGGCTGGCTGCTCATCGAGACCAGCCGGGTGAAGCGGTCGCCGCGGTTGATGCTCATGTACCAGGCGACCGGGCCCAGGCCGTGCGTCGGGTAGTGGTTGCCGTTGCGGTCGATGTGCGGGAAGCGGCGCCACAAGCCCTCGCCCTCGTCGGACAGTAGGCAGTCGCGCAGGTCGTGGATGTAGGCGGCCTCGCCGTGGGTCAGCGTCCCGAAGAGACCCTCGCGGACCATGTTGAGCACGAGCATCTCGGCGTACTCGTAGCAGCAGTTCTCCAGGATCATGCAGTGCTTGCGGGTGCGCTCGGAGGTGTCCACCATCTGCCAGCACTCGGCCAGCGTCACCGCCGCCGGAACCTCGATCGCCGCGTGCTTGCCGCATTCCATCGCCTGAACGGCGATCGGGACGTGGGAGTCCCAGGACGTGCAGACGTAGACGATGTCCACGTCATCTCTCTCACACAGCCTTCGCCAGTCGGTCTCGAGGGCCGGGGCAGGCTGTCCCTTGGCCTCGACAGCCTGCCCGGCGCGCGCGATGGCAGCCTCGGAGGCGTCGGCGATCGCGGTCACCTGCGCCCCCTCGACGGCGAGTACCTCGTGGAGTTGGCCGTAGCCGCGGCCGCCGACACCCACGAATCCAACCCGGACGAGGTCACGCGCCTCGAACGGCACCCCCACCATGGACTCGCCCTGGCGGGGCGGCACGGTCTGCACGTATGCGAGGGCTTCATCGGCACTGGTGCACAGTTCGTCTGGCATGGTCTCTCCCTCGGCGCGTGGGCGGCCTGTCAGCCGCCCGCGCGGGGCCCCGCACCTGTGGACACGGGGTCTTGAGTGGCTCTCAGTTCACCCGCTCCCAGGCAACGAACCGCGGCACACTGAAGTGCAGCGCCGTGCCCTCGATCTCTCGCTGGGGGAACGAGGTGATCCGCGTTGTGCCCTCGACCACATCGAAGGCCGGCTTCTCGCGCACATGCACTCGAGTGCCGCCGGCCTCCGGCTCGACCTCCACGATGCCGAACGGCCAGACGGTGCCGTCGGCGAACCGCACCAGCAGCGGCCCGCCGCAGTTGGCTTCAAGGGCCTGGTCGAGGAGCAGACTGCCGCGGGAACCGGGACGCTGCCCGGCCGTGTCCCAGCTCCGCACCGCGCCGGACCAGCCACCGACGCCCGCGAGATGCAGGTCACCCAGTTGCAGCCGGCTCGTACCGTAGACCCGGGCAGCCTGCACTAACCCGGCGGCATCCAGGCGCAGCCAGGCGTAGCGGCCCGCCATCTGGAGCAGACCGTGCGGTGTCGTGAACTCCGCCGTGACATCGGCCGCCAGGGCCATCACGAAGTAGTCGGTGCCCTCCGCGCCGCGGTCAATGCGCAGGAGCAACGCGTCGCCTTGCTGCTCCGAACTGATCGCGCGTACCACTGCCTCGCCCGCCACCGGTTCGTGGGTAGCCACGAACACTGAGTGCAGGTCGGCGCCCCGCCGGCGCAAGCAGAA
Organism: Armatimonadota bacterium; assembly: GCA_016869015.1. Classification (GTDB taxonomy): domain Bacteria; phylum Armatimonadota; class Zipacnadia; order Zipacnadales; family VGFC01; genus VGFC01. The sequence continues at coordinate 391 of VGFB01001252.1, read as the reverse complement.
CACCGGCGCCAGGCTCTTGTCGAGGTCGGCGTTCATCTCGCGGGCCCGCCGCACGTCAGGGGCGGCGCCGGCGTAGAGGTCGGCTCCTGTCAGCCCCGCCAGGAGGGTTCGGGTCCCGATCGCGGGCTTCTCGACCAGACGGAAGTCGAGGGTCACGGAGTTGCCGGCCGCCGCGTGGCGCAGGTCACGGATGAAGCCGAAGCCGAAGCCCGGCGGGTTCGAGGCCTCCAGAGATTGCGGCGGCTGGAACGCCAGACCGTCGTTCATCAAGGTCCCGGGGTACGCCTCAAGCGTCAGCCCCGGCGTTGTGGCCACGCTGTCCGCATCGCGGCAGCCATGCAGCAGCCAGTCATGCTGCGTCCCGCCATGTACCTCAAAGATGTCTACCAGA
>VGFB01001251.1 GCA_016869015.1 Armatimonadota bacterium | reverse complement strand
CGATGTTCAGCCCCTGAATGCCCAGCGCGAACCGTGCGTTCCGAACGACGCCCACCGTGGCGCCGACGGTCTCGCCGATGGTCGTCGCGATCGGCCCCCAGTCCGCGACGGTCGGCTGCGCCCCCTCGACAGCGATCAGCTCGAAGGTCAGATGCGTGGGCTTCCGAGCCACCTTCACGACGGCCGTCGGTCCCGCATCCCCGTACCGCAGGCGCAGCGCCCCGGCCTCCGCGGCCCACTCGGCGCCGCTCGGCGCCAGGCTGTTACCCTCGACCGTCAGCCGCAGCAGCGGGCCCGGCTGGTCCGGGGGGCAATACTCGACGCCTCCCGCCTCGTCACGGAGGCTCGCGACTTCTCCGGCGCCATCGAGAGCGAGGGCCAGTGGTCCGGCCATCAGGACTGTCATTGCGGCCTCCTGTGAGGGGGCCCCCGGGGTCGCCGCCATGAGGATCGCCACCGACATGGCCTTCAACCAACCTCACCTCCTGCGTGGGTACGCCCCCTGGTTCGTCGAGGCGGCTCTGCGGCCCTCTGAGAAGGGGTTCCGTCACCAATCGCCGAACCGCCCGCCGAGGCCCGCGCCGGCATGCCGGCCGTGGGCGTGGGGGCCAGGAGACCGGATGAGGGCCCGACACGAGGAACCGCAGCTGAACACGGAGGTGCACCGCAGTGCAGGTCATCATGGCAGTCGTGACGAGTTCGCCGTTCCGCGAGGCCGTGCTTGAGTTCTCGGAGCACCTTGCGTGGCTGCTGGACGGAAAGGTGCGCCTGGCGACCCTCGCCAGGCGTTCGTCCCCCGACGAGATCTCCGCCGGCGAGTTGGAGGGCGGTGAAGCAGCCTTGCTCGAGCGCGCCGCCAAGCAGGCGGAGAGGGAGTTCACCCGGCCGGATGGTCGGACCGTGCCGCACGACGAGGTCCGGATCGGCGCCGACCCGCTCCGCGACACGGTGCGTGAGCTGGCCCACTGCGACATCGGGGTCGTGGGCAGGGTGCTGGGGGAGGCGCCCGCGGCGGGTGCCTCCGTCGCGGCCGATGTGCTGCGCCTCAAACAGTCGGTCACGCGACCGCTGGTGATCGTGCCCGAGAACGTGCGCCGGGTCAGACGGGCGCTGTTCGTCTATACGGAGCACCCGGAGTCCGGCCACGCGCTGTCGCTGGCGGGGCCGCTGAGCGAGAAGGGCGTCGACGTCAAGCTTGTCACCCTTATCCCGCCCCTCGGCCGGACGGAGCTGATCGGCACAGGCGAGAGCTACCTCAAGACCCACGGCGTCCCCCATGAGACGGTTGACGCGGACTGTGAGAACTGCCCGGCCGAGGGCGGTCCGGCAAGCGTCATCCTGCACCTGATCCGGCAAGAGCAGATCGACCTGGTGGTGATGGGTGGCACGCGCCGCGGCCTTCTCGGCAGTCTGCTGTGGCCCGAGCTGGCACGGGAGGTCGTGTGGAACGCCGACGTGCCAGTGCTGGTGTGGTACTGACGCCGGGACGTTTCCGACAGACCAGGGTTTCCCATGGACATCACCTGCGACTGGCACATTCACTCCCGCAACTCCTGCGACGAGGCATCTCTGTCGGTCAGCGACCTGATCGCCGAGGCCGCCGAGGTTGGGATCGCCGACTTCGGCCTCACCGACCACCTCCATACCCCCTACAACCTGCCCGACCTGGAGGCCTCGCGCCGCGAGTTCCTGGCGAGCGACCCGCCGACGCGGTTCCACTTCGGGGTCGAGGTGAGCGTGGTGTCGGAGTGGGAGCTGGCTGAACTGGCCACGGGAAGCCACGACAGCCCGGTCTACGGGCTCCGGAGCGGTGGGCCGCCGGGGGCGACGCCGGCGATCGGCATCGATGGGGAGAGTCTGCGGCGACTGAGCGTGGAGTACGTCGTGGGAGGCACGCACTGGCCGCTGTACGTCCCGCTGGAGCGGGAGGCCGTCATCCGCGACTACCACCGCCAGAACCTCTTCCTCG
>VGFB01001250.1 GCA_016869015.1 Armatimonadota bacterium | reverse complement strand
TGTCGACGACCTCGATGACCAGGCACTTCCCGTCCGGGAACTCGCCGTCCGGGATCGCGCTGAGCTTCGCCGTCACCGAGCCCCCGGCGGGCGTCTCGGGGATCGCGTTGTTCACGAGGTTGTAGATCGCATTGTAGAGCTGCTTCTGGTCCACCGGGGCCGGCGGCAGGTCATCGGGGACGTCGAGGGCCACGGTGACGTCGGCCTTCTCACCGACCAGCGTGAGCGCCTGGATGACCTTGGCGGCGATCCCGCGCACGTCCTGCAACTCGAAGGTCGGCTGCGCGACGATGCCCTTCACGCAGTCGGCGATCTCCCGCACCCGGTCCTGCACCTGGGCGGAACCATCCAGCAGCATCTCGATGGCGTCCGGGTAGAAGTCCCGCAGCATCTCGACCGCGGAGTTCACCCCCTCCACGGCCTCGGGCGGGACGTCTTCCCGGCCCTGCAGCGCGGCGTCGAGGTCGGCGAAGGTCTCGTCGAACATCATCTCCAGCGTCTGCGCGCAGGTCTGCACCGGGGTCACCATGTTCTTGATGTCGTGGCTGATGTCCCCCAGCAGGTTCACGACCACTGCCAGCTTGGCTTCCTCGGCCAGCCGGGCGTTCTCCAGCAGCGTCGCCGCGAGGGCGGAGAGGATGTCCAGCAGCTCGCAGTCGTCCTCGTTGAACATGCCCTCGTGCTTGTTGAGGACCTGCATCACGCCGATGGGGGCGCCCTCCCGACTCTTCAGCGGCGCGGTGACCATGTTGTGAGTGACATGCCCGATCCGCTCGCCCACGTCGCTGCGGTGCGCCTTCTCCTTGGTCACGTCAGCGCTGATCCGGAACTCGCCGGACGTGAAGACGGATCCCGCGATGCTGTTGCCGTCCGGCTCGAGCTCGAGGCCCAGAAGCCCGGCCGAGTCCTCCGGCAGGACGTAGCGAAACACCAGCTTCTTCTTCTCGCGGTCGTAGAGGATGATCGATCCTGCTCCGGCGCCGACCGTGTCCAGCGACACCCGCAGCGTCTCACGGAGGAGGGCGTCGACCTCGATCTTCGAGCTGAAGGCGGCCGCGATCGAGTGTACGGCGTCGATCTGCCGCTCCAGCAGTTCGACGCGCCTCTCCCGGCCCGCGACGCCGTCCGGACTCTCGGTAGTCATGCTTCATCCTCCCCGCAGGGCTGCACGCGCACGTGCGAGCCGGCAGTTCCCCGCGTGCACGGAGATCGCCTGCCTGGCCTACCGGACCGACATCACGGGCACGATGACGCACAGCGCGATGAACAGAATCAGTCCGATCACGATGGCGAACCAGGCAAACGTCCCCGTCCGCACCCCGCGCGAGATCTGGGTCTGAGCTTCGCAGCTCAGCTCCTCGTACGCAAGGGCGCGGCCGCACTGGCCGCAGCGGAACCGGGGTCGCAGCGACCGCTGGAAGAACCCCCACGGGAAGCCGTAGGCCGGGGCGATGTTGGTGACGGGGCCGCCGCAGTGGAGACAGTCACACAGGGGCCGCGCCGGCACGGCGCCCACGGGCGCGGCGTAGGCGTACGTCGGCGAGCCCGGTCGGGGCGGCGGCGTGGCCGGGATGTCCTCCAGTCCAGGCGCCCGGTGGATCGGGATCCACTGCTCGCCCCCGAGCGGCGTCACCTGGGTGCCGGGTGGCAGACGTCCGTCAGCCGCCCACTGCATCAGCTCCGACCGGGTGGTCGGTCCATACACCTCGCCGCCGATCGCTACATGCCAACGAGGCTCGGACGCCGCGTCTTCCGCCGCCGGCCGATTGCCCTCCGGCAGGTCGCCCGCCATTGCCAACGCCCCCTTTCCCCTCGTCGCTCCGTCAGGCCCAAGGTCGCTAGTGCTCTGTCAAGCGTCATTCGTTGGGTTCCCGGGAGGACAGGCATTCCTGCCTGTCCGCACAGACCTCGGGTTCCGGGCGAGGACAGGCAGGAATGCCTGTCCTCCTGGACGCGAGAACGACCCAAG
>VGFB01001249.1 GCA_016869015.1 Armatimonadota bacterium | reverse complement strand
GGCGTCCAGGAAGGCCTGGGTGTCATCCGCCAGCCCGTCGCCGACAGCGCCGTGATCGCGGACCGAGATGAGGTCGGGCGAGGCGACGATGGGCGCAGCCAGCGCCACCGCCAGAGCCGCCAGGGGCATGGGCCGGCCTCCGATCAGGTGAGCTCCAAGGGGTAGGTTCCCCACTTCTCCGCCGCGCGCCAGAGAGCCTCGATGTTCTCGGGCGGGAAGGGCATGCCCTGGTCGGGGCCGATGATATACCCGCCGCCCGGCGCGAGAATCCCCAGAACGCGCTTCACCTCGGTTTCCACGTCCTCGGGCGTACCGCGCATGAGGACATGCTGGGTGTCAATGCCGCCCTGCAGGGCGAGCCGGCCCCGGACCTTCTGCTTCACGAGCGGAAGGTCGTTGGCGCGGGCCTGGATGGGGTTCAGGATGTCTACGCCCACGTCGATGAGGTCCTCGACCACCTCCTGCACGCAGCCGCAGGAGTGGAAGTTCACCAGCTTCCCGGCGGCCTTGACCGGCGCGAAGGCGCGGGCGTACTCGGGCTTGAGGAACTCGCGGAAGAACCTCGGCGAAATCGACAGGGCGCGCTGGGTGCCGAGGTCCTCGGAGAAGCCAACGCCATCGACGCCCAGGTCGAGGTACCGCTCGAAGATGGCGAGATTGTAGTCGGTGATGATCCGCAGGAGCTCCTGCAGCTCCTCCGGGCGCTCATGGAACGCGGCCATGAACGTCTCCATCCCGGTCAGCGCCCAGGCGCGCTCGAAGAGGAAGTAGGTCTGCTGCCCGAAGATGAGCTTCGCCTCTCGATCCGGAATCGCGGCCACTCGCGCGGGGAGCGACTCATCCGCATCGAAGAGGGCGTGCGGGTCGGGCGGGCGGTACGCATCGAGGCGGCGCAGGTCCTCCAGCGGGTAGCCCTTGGGGAAGGGCACCATGTCCGAGCGCGTGGTCTCCCAGGTGGTGCCCCAGGCATCCGTCCAGCACTCGAGGCGGAAGTTGCCGGCGTACTGCACACCGCCCATCACCGGCTCATTCCCCCTGGGCACGTAGTCCGGGGTGTCGTACCGGATTGCGCGCAAGAGGTTCTCTTTCGGCGTCATGAAGGCCCTCGGCAAGGCGTGGCGGAATCACAGGGTGAGGGGCTGAGCAGCCCGCGGCCGTCACGGTTACTGCCTCGGAGAACGCCGCAAGTCCTCCTCGCGCCGGCCTTCGGGCGGGAGACCCGGACGCGGCCGAAGCGTTTCCTCGGTAAGGACCGGGTTTGCGGTGTCCGAGGGTCGGTGCGAACCGACCTGATCTCATGCTGGTGACGATCCGACATGCCTCTGGTGGAGCTCCCGCGTGACGGGTATCGACTGATCGTGCGGCCGGATCGGCCGGATTGGGCGGCGGTGAACACCGCGGGCGCCGAGATGTTGCGCCGGTTGGCGGCCGGGGAGTCTGACGCGAGTCTGGCCGACGACCTCGCGGCCGTGGAGGGCCTCGATGAGGCGCAGGCCCGGCTGCTGAGCCGCAACTTCGCGCGGGAGACGCGGCGGCTGTGGCAGAACGCCGACGCCGACGGCTACCGCGGCCGCGCGGAGTACCTGAGGCCCCGCGAGCTGCGGGAGCTGTGGCTGCACGTCAACAACCGCTGCAACTTCGCCTGCCGGCACTGCCTGGTCTCCGGTGGGCCCCAAGGCGATGACGGTCTTCCTTCGGCGGCGCTGCTCCGAGCGATCGACGAGGCCTTGGCGCTGGGCGTCGAGACGTTCTTCGTGACGGGCGGTGAGCCGCTCCTCCGCGAGGATCTGCCCGAGTTGCTGACCAGGATGCTGGCGAAGCCCGAGGTCCGCGCGGTCGTCCTGACCAACGGCAGCCTGTTGAGCGAGGGGTTCCTGGCTCAAGTCGCGACGCTCGATCGGTCGCGCCTGCACCTGCAGGTGAGCCTGGACGGGTCCACGGCCGAGCTGAACGACCGGCTGCGTTCCCCAG
>VGFB01001248.1 GCA_016869015.1 Armatimonadota bacterium | reverse complement strand
CCTGGCCGAGCGGCTCAAGATCGCCCCGGACGAGCCTGCCGCCATTCGCGAGGCGCTGCAGGGCGCCGTTGACGCCGGGGCGGACCTGGTGCTGATCAATGCCGGATCATCGGCCGGCTCCGAGGATCTCTCGGCGTTGGTGATTGCCTCGCTTGGCACGGTGCTCGTGCACGGCGTCGCTGTTCGCCCCGGCCACCCGGTCATTCTGGGGCTGCTGGGAAGCGGGGCCCAGGCAGTGCCTGTCATTGGCGTCCCGGGCTATCCCGTCTCGGCGGCGCTGACGGGCGAGATCCTCGTGCGGCCTCTGCTCGATCGCTGGTTGGGCCGGCCGCCCGACGAACCGGATGAGATCGAGGCGGTGATGACGCGCAAGGTGCACTCGTCAATGGGTGACGAGGAGTACCTGCGCGTGACCGTCGGGCAGGTCGGCGATCGCACGATCGCCGCGCCGCTGGCGCGAGGGGCGGGCGTCCTGACCTCACTGGTGCGGGCGGACGGGATCGTGCGCATCCCGGCCGGGTCGCAGGGACTGGAGGCCGGGCAGCCCGTCCGCGTGCGGCTGTACCGGACACGGGGGGAGATCGCCCAGACGATCGTCGCGCTCGGATCACATGACCTGACGCTCGACCTGGTGGCGCAGTACTTGGCCGGGGCCGGGAGGCGGCTGGCGTCGGCCAATGTCGGCAGCCTCGGCGGGCTGGTGGCGCTGCGCCGCGGCGAAGCCCATCTGGCCGGCAGCCACCTGCTCGACCCACAGACCGGCGAGTTCAACCTGAGCTACATCCGGCAGTATCTTCCGGACACGCCGGTGGTCGTTGTCGGATGGGTCGGGCGCGAGCAGGGGCTGATCGTCGCCCCCGGCAACCCGCGCCGCGTTTCCGGCCTGCAAGACATCGCCTCGTCCGGCCTGCAGTTTGTCAATCGACAGCGGGGCGCCGGCACGCGCCTGCTGCTGGACTACCATCTCGCCCGGCTGGCGATCGATCCGGCCGCGCTTCACGGCTACGACCGCGAGGAATACACCCATCTGGCGGTCGCGGCCGCCGTCGCCTCCGGGCGGGCGGAGGCTGGATTGGGCATACGCGCCGCGGCCGAAGCGCTCGGACTCGGGTTCGTGCCGCTCTTCCAGGAACGGTACGACCTGGTGATCCCTCGCCGGCACTACGAGGATCCGTTCCTACGGCCGCTCCTCGACCTGCTCGTGGACCCGGACTTCCGGAAGGCTGTCGCCGCACTCCCCGGCTACAGCATTGAGCCCATGGGTCGGATGATCGGATCCTGATCGAGGGCTGGATCGATCCGGCGCCCCTGGCTGCATCTGCCCTACGGCGTATCCACAGGCTATTCGCAGACAGGCGCCGGCTGAAGCACCAACGCCAGGCGTGCAGCCACGCTCCACGCTCAGGTCGCCGGCCGAACGCCATGAGGCATATGAGACGATGCCGGCCGCAGCATGAAGCCTCGCGCCGCGCGTTGACGGCTTCCCGTCGAGCGGGACATTGTCCAGAAGCGTGGGGGCGGGTCTGAGACCCGCCCCTACGATCAACGGCACACGCCCTTGCGGTGGGGGTACGGCATGCGGTGCCACGACTGCATATGTGGACAATCGGGCATCCGTTGCAGTCGCGGAAGGCACCGGAGGCTCAGGTGCCCACGGCAGGAGCACGCACGATGCCGCGGCGCGCCGCAGTTTTGTGATCTCCCGTCGAGCGGGACAACGTACAAGCAGCGTAGGGGCGGGTCTCAGACCCGCCCCTGCGTACAACGGCACACGCCCTTGCGGTGGGGGTACGGCATGCGGTGCCACGACTGTACATGCGGACAATCGGGCATCCGTTGCAGTCGCGGAATGTCAATAGCCGCCCGCATTGTGCCACCCATGATCGGGTTGATGTAGACCACATTTCGGCTCACGTTGGTTGTTCGGAAACGACTTCTGCCGGGTCCCCAGTGAGCCAAGGTGGGGAGGGGCTGGCA
>VGFB01001247.1 GCA_016869015.1 Armatimonadota bacterium | reverse complement strand
GGACCGTCGTGAGTTCATGATCGCCGGCTCGCTCGCGGGAGCGGGCCTGACCGTTGGATTCGGCGGGAGAGCCGCCGCACAAGGAGAGGCACCGAACATGGCAGCCGAGCTGAAGATCGCGAGCCAGGAAGGCATCATCCCCGGCGGCAGCCTGCCGGAGAAGCTCGACAAGATGGAGGCCTGGGGCATTGTAGGGCTGGAGGTGGGCGGCGGGGGCCTTGCGGGGCGGGTCGAGGGCCTGCAGAAAGACCTGGCGGGCCGGCCGATCAAGATGAGCGCGATCTGCGCGGGCTACGACAAGTGCCTGCTGGCCGATGAGGAGGCCGACCGGCGGCGCGCGGTGGATACGATGAAGGAGATCCTCACCGCGGCCGGCGCGCTGGGGTCCCCCGGGATGATCGTGGTCCCCGCCTTCAACGGGCAGAGCAACCTGCACTTCCCCGAGGCCCGCAACATCCTCCTCGACCTGCTCAAGGAGCTCGGCGAGTTCGCGGCCGCTGCGAACACCCGCGTGCTGCTGGAGCCGCTGAACCGGGGTGAGTGCATGTTCCTGCGGCTCGTGGCCGACGCGGCGGCGATCTGCCGCGACGTGAACAGCCCCGGGGTGGGCCTGATGGGCGACTTCTACCACATGTGCATCGAGGAGACCAGCGACGAGGGCGCGTTCCTCTCCGGCGGCGCGTACACGCAACACGTCCACCTCGCCTCCCGCCGCCGCGTGATGCCCGGCCAGGATGAGCGCAGCTTCGTCAGCGGCTTCCGCGGCCTGCAGCGCATCGGCTACACCGACCACTGCAGCTTCGAGTGCGGCTGCGACGGCGACCGCGAGGTCGAAATCCCCAAGGCCGTCCAGTTCCTCCAGGCCCAGTGGGAGGAAGCGAAGGGGTAGGGGGCCGGAACTAGGGGACACGATCCCAACTCGATGAGGCCGGGTTGGGTCATGTCCAGCAATTCCAGCGAAGGGGTAGCGGTTGACCATGCACAGTCTGAGAGCGTGTATGAAAAGGCCACCACCAACGGGGGGACAGACCACCTTTTCGCCCATACGACGGGCGACAAGGGGTCAGTCCCAGAGGCTCCACCCCCTTTTCATACGCGCCCTGAGCCTCGTGGCTTTCCTTGCGGTCGTGTCGAGCGTCGCCGGCGCCCAGTTGCGGACGCGCGATGGCCTTGCCGCGACAGCCGAACGGACCGCGCTCTCGTCCGTCGCTCTGGATGGCGCGGAGTTGCCGAACGCGCGGGTCGATGTGCAGGTCGTTGACCCCGGCGCGGAGGCGGAGGCGACGGGGTTCGAGGTGACGGGCGAGTGGACGGCGGAAGGGGGCTGCCTGCGGCTGGCGGGTGAGGTGCGGGCGGAGGGGGAGGCGGATCGCGCGGCGGACCTGGTGGTGCGCGTGCGCGGCGCGGAGCTGGCGCTCGGGACGATGGCCGGCGACCCGCTGCTTCTGCCCGCGAAGCTGCTCTCGAAGCTGCCGATCGTGAGCCTGCGGATCGGCGGTGAAGACTGCCTCGCTCTCGCGCTGCCGCCGGACGCGTTGGCGATCCACGAGTTCCGCAGCGGCAAGGGGTTTGTCGAGCTGCGGTACCGCTTCGGCTTCACGCGCGACGCGCGGCCGGAGCTACAGCTGCGCGCGCCCTTCCGGTGCGTGCTGTACCGGACGGACCCGCAGTGGCACTTCCGCTCGGCGCTCGAGGGCTACTACCGGCTCTTCCCGCAGCCCTTCGAGCCCTTCATCCGCGAGGCCGGTGGGTGGTTCTTCGCGGCGGAGACCCAGGACCTGCCGAACCCTCAGCACTTCCACTACCACGAGGGCGGCCCCGCGGGCTGGCAGGAGGATGACGAGCGCGGCCTGGGCACATACCCCTACCAGGAGTCCTCCTCGTGGACGATCAGCCTGCCCGGGGGCGAGTTGCCGAAGTCGTATGACGAGGCGATGGCGCGCTTCGCGGAGCTGGAGCAGCAGGTGTTCGCCGTGGCC
>VGFB01001246.1 GCA_016869015.1 Armatimonadota bacterium | reverse complement strand
AGCCGGGGGAGCTGAGGCTCGTTCTGCGCTACGACGGGACGGGCGCGCCCGCCGGGGAGTGGACGGGCGAGGCGGTGTCGGAGGAGGTCCTGATCCGCGTGGTGGAACGGCCCGCGACGCTTACCCCGGAGCAGACCTGGATGGAGGCCGGCGCGCTCTCGGAGTACCACCTCGCGGTCGGCGACTGGGATGCGGCGCTGGCGGACGCCGAGGCAATGGTGCAGGCGGTGGCGGAGGCGCCGGAGGGGTACGCGCGGGTCGCGCAGGCCAAAGAGGGCAAGGGCGATCAGAAAGGCGCCTGGGAGGCGTACCAGAAGGCCATCGACCAGACGTTCGCCCTGGACCCGGAGGGATGCTGGCCGCTCGGACTCATGGGGGAGGCCGCGCGACTGGGCCAGGCGCTCGGGCTGGGAGCGGGGGATGGTGCGGCCGCCGGCGGGACGCCGTGAGACGGATCCCGGCGACGGCTGCGTGGCGTTCCCGCCTCAAGGCCGCAAGCGACGGTCCGAACTCAGGTCGCTCGAGGGTCGCACACGCTCCGCCCGCTCCGGTTGCGGAGACGCCTCGGTCCCGTTCTTCACAGAATCACGCGAGACGAACCACTGGTAGCGGAGTCTGCATCCTGGGACGTCGCCGGCCGGGTGCTGCGGCCCTGGCGCTCCGTCCCATCCGGAGGTCCGCGATGAAGCATCTCAGCCTGTGTCTGGTGTTGCTGTGCTGCTGTGCTGCCTTCGCGCCAGCGGCGCCACCGACCCTCAACGACCTCATTGACTCCGCGCTGGCCCAGCTGCGAGCTGGTCAGCAGGACGAAGCCCTGACCACGGTGCGCCAAGCCGTCGAGTTCGCACCCACGGCCGCCGATGCCTGGCTCGCCGTCGGCTATGTCCGGCAGGAGCGCAAGGAGTACCCGCCGGCCGCCGCTGCCTTCCAGAAGGCCGCGCGTCTGGCTCCCGAGCGCCCCATGCCCTGGGTGAACCTGGCCTGGGTCGACAACCTGATGCACCGGTACGAGGAGATGGAGCAGGCGTCACGGATGGCGATCCGGCTGGGGCCGGACCTGCCCATGGCGTGGCGCGGCCTGGCCGTAGCTCAGTCGAGCTTGGGCCGGCCGACCGAGGCCATCGAGAGCTACCGGCAAGCCCTACGCCTGGACCCCCGCAACGGGCGCTACCGGGCGTATCTGGCGTCCGTCCTCGCCGATGCCGGGCGCGATGAGGAGGCTTTCGAGGAGTATGAGGCCGGGCTCGATGAGATGAGCAACCAGTTGGCGATCGCGTCCACCAACCTGGCCTGGAGCGCCCAGAACGTCGGCAACATGGAGCGATCGGCGGAAGCCGCCACCGAGGCGGCGCGCCTGGCCACGCGGGACGGCACCCGGGCCGAGGCCTACAACGCGCTGGCCTACGCCCGAATGTACGCCGGCGATCTGCCCGGCGCAACGGAGGCCGTCGCCCAGGCCGCCCAACTCGCGCCTGGCGACCCCTACTACCAAGACACGGCGGCGATCGTCGCGCTGCTGCACAACGATCTCCCAGCGGCAGAGAAGCACCTCGCCGGCGTCCTGGCCCAGGCGGATGACGAGGACTACGCCAGTCCCGCGCTGGCCCTGTACTGGGCCCAGCACGGCCCGCGGGAACAGGCCCGTGCGCAGCTGGACCGGATAGAGAGGAACATCGCGCGCACCGGCGGCTCCATCGCTGATGACTTCTACCTGTCCGGGAAGGCGGCGCTCGCCCTGGGTGACTCCGCGCAGGCCAGAGAGCTGTTCGAGGCCGGAGCTCGGCGCTTCCCGAAGCACCCGTGGGGGGTAGAGATGCGCGCCTGGGTGCAGGCCAACCCCTGAGGCCCATGGAACGCGCGGGGCAGTTCGTCGGTCTGCGCCCGCCGTCCCGGGCCGCCTCATGGGTCACCCACAACGCGCTCCTGCACAGGAACCAGATGACCCTCAACACCAACATGGCGAGCAACGGGTACTCGGGTTCCTGTGCA
>VGFB01001245.1 GCA_016869015.1 Armatimonadota bacterium | reverse complement strand
AGGCGAACGTGGCGTTCTTCTACATCAGCGGCTCGGACTTCGTGGAGATGTTCGTCGGCGTCGGGGCGTCCCGGGTGCGGGACCTCTTCGAGCAGGCGAAGCACAGCCTGCCGGCGATTGTGTTCATCGACGAGATCGACGCCGTCGGCCGCCAACGGGGCGCCGGACTGGGCGGCGGTCACGACGAGCGCGAGCAGACGCTGAACGCCCTCCTGGTGGAGATGGATGGGTTCGATCCGAACGCGGACGTGATCATCCTCGCGGCGACGAACCGGCCGGACATCCTCGACCCGGCGCTGCTGCGGCCCGGGCGCTTCGACCGGCGCATCACGGTGCACAACCCGGACGTGCGTGAGCGGCGGGAGATCATCGACCTGTACCTGAAGAGCAAGCCGCTGGAGGAGGGGGTCGACGCGGAGGTCCTCGCGAAGCGCACGGTGGGGTTCAGCGGCGCGGACATCGAGAACCTGGTCAACGAGGCCGCGCTTCTGGCCGGGCGCCGAGACAAGCACTCGATCGGGATGGATGAGTTTGGCGAGGCCGTGGAGCGGGCCATCGCCGGTCCCCAGCGGAAGAGCCGGGTGATGAGCGAGAACGAGCGGAAGGTGCTGGCCTACCACGAGGCCGGCCATGCGCTCGTCGGCAGCCATCTGCCGGACTTCGATCCGACCTACAAGGTGACGATCCTCCCCCGCGGCATGGCGCTGGGCTACACGATCAGCCTGCCGGAGGACGACCGGTACCTGATGAGCCGTGACGACCTGCTGAAGTACATGTGCCGGGCGCTGGGCGGCCGCGCGGCGGAGGAGCTGGTGTTCGGGGACGTGACGACGGGCGCTCAGGACGACCTGCAGCGGGTGTCGGACATGGCGCGGCAGATGGTGTGCGAGTACGGGATGAGCCACGCCTTGGGCCCGGTGACCTACGGGAAGAAGACCGGCCCGATCTTCCTCGCGCGGGAGCTATACGAGGAGCGGAACTACAGCGAGGAGGTCGCCCGCAAGATCGACCAGGAGGTGCGCGACCTGGTGGAGGGGTCGATCACCCGGGCCCGGGACATCCTCACGGCGCACCGGGATCAACTCGACAACCTCGTGACCGTGCTGCTGGAGAAGGAGACGCTGGACCGGGCGCAGGTGGAGGCGATCCTCAAGGACGGCCGGCTGCCGGAGCCGGCGGAGCCCGGGGCGGCCGGTGACGGCCCGCCGCCGGAAGAGGCGAAGGCTCCGCGCCGGGAGCGGAAGCCGCGGGAGGGTCTGCTGCCGCCGCCGATGCCGGACCCGACCGCGACCTGAGCCGGCAGGGGTTTGGGGCTGCGTGTCGAATCATGAGGCAGGAACCAGCCGGGGCCGCCGTGACGGGCGGACCGGGAAGGAACGCATCCGTTGGAACACATGCACCACGACGCTGTGCAGAGGGCGGAAGCGGCCCTCGTGAAGCTGCAGAGCGCACTGGCGGAGGAGCGGGTCGAGGAGGCTGTCGCGTGGGCGCAGGAGGCCGTGGGGGCCGCGCCGCAGTACACGCGGGCGATCTCCGGCCTCGCCCGGGCGCTGAAGCTGGCGGGGCGACACGCGGAGGCGCGCCGCGTGTTGTCGGATGCGCCCCACGACCTGGCCGGTACGACGGGCGATCTGGTGGAGATGGCGACGCTGTGCCTGCGGGAGGGCGTGCAGGAGCCGGCGAAGGAGATCCTGCGGTGCGCGCTGGAGTCCGACCCCGAGCGGGAGCGCGTCGCTGAGGTGCTCGCGGGAGTGTATCTGACCGAGCGGGATCCGGCGGCGACGGTGGCGGTCTGCGAGCCCTTCCGGGCTCGGGGGCGGACCACGCCGCTGCTGCTGCGGCTGCAGGCGGCGGCGTACGAACAGCTCAACGACCTCGTCGGAGCCCTCGACTGCGCCCGGATGTACACTCAGCTCGCACCGCTCGATCCTCGCGGCCACTATCACCTGGGATCGCTGGAGCACCGCCTGGGCCATCTGGCCGAGGCGA
>VGFB01001244.1 GCA_016869015.1 Armatimonadota bacterium | reverse complement strand
CCCCTCATCGTCTCCGCGAGCAGGTCCTGCAGAGGCGACGGTACGCCCCACGACCTACTTAGGCTGGTGCCCACCTTGTCGATCGAGTAGTACTTCACGGTCCACCCCTTCCAGGCAGCGCCAAGCATCGTTGGGCTGGCAGGTCCTGCTGGGCACCAGCGCGCTCCACTGCATGGCGTGCGCGGGGATCGGGGGGGGCTCCAAGGCACTCTGTGGGTGGACCCTGCGACAAGCGGAGCTTCGCTGCCGCCTCAGTCCGTGATGTGGCAAGCGACGAACGCCTCGACGATCTCCGGGTCGAACTGCGTCCCGGAACAGGACTGCAGCTCGGCGATCGCTTCCTTGCGCGTCAAGCCGCTGCGATAGGGCCGGTCGCTCGTCATTGCTGAATAGGCGTCGGCCACCGCCAGGATCCTGCCCAGCAGCGGGATCCGGCTGCCGCGCAGGCCGTGAGGGTAGCCGCTGCCATCGAAGCGCTCATGGTGCGAGACGACCGCGGCGCGGATCTCCTCGACGTCCGGCAGGGCCGCGATGATCGTCTCGCCCAAGGTCGAGTGCCCCTTGACGATCTCGTACTCGGCGGCGGTCAGCCGTCCCGGCTTGCGCAGGATACGGTCGGGGATGCCGATCTTGCCGAGGTCGTGCAGCAGGCCGGCACAGCGCAGGACACTTTGGCTTTCGTCCGACAGTCCCAGGGTCGCGGCGAGCGCCAAGGCGTACTCGGTGACCTGCTCGCTGTGGCGTCGGGTGTAGCTGTCCTTGTTGTCGACGGCGATCACCATCGACTCGAAGAGGTTGAAGGCGCTCGGCTCGCCCGCGGTGGGCAGCGGTTGCTCTTCGGCCCCGGTGATGGTGTCACCGCCACGGCGCTTCGATGTATACAGGTTGGCATCGGCGATGGCGACCAGCTCGTTGGCATCGCCATCGTCGCATGGGTAGCCGGCGATGCCGTAGCTTGCGTGTATCGGGATCCTCTCACCGGTAGACGTCTCGCAGGGCGCCCCTGCGAGAGCTGCGCGCAGCTTTTCGGCCACCTCCCCGGCCGCGACCGTGGTCGTCTCCGGAAGCATGATCAGGAACTCATCGCCGCCGAAACGGCCGACGATATCGCAGGCGCGCGTCTGTGCCGTGAGGAGCGCCGCCACCCGGCGCAGGACCTCGTCGCCGGCCGGGTGGCCGTAGGTGTTGTTGAGCAGCTTGAAGCCGTCGATGTCGAGCATCACGAGGGAGAGGTGCGTTCCGTGGCGTTCGACGCGGGCTCGTTCACTCCTGAGGACCTGGTGGACCTTGCGATGGTTGGCCAGACCGGTCAGGGCGTCGGTCTCGCTGAGCTGGCGCAGCTTTCGCACGAGCTTGGCGCTGCGCACCGCCTTGCCGGCCAGCTCGCTGATGCCCAGCGCCAGGGCCATCTCCCTTTCGGAGTAGCCGCGCTCCAGCTCCTTGTCCCAGAGGGTCAGCAGGCCCATCGGACCGTCCACCGAGGGCATGCGGAGCGTCAGGCAGCACTTCTCGCTCCACTCCTCGAACTCGCGTCGCGTCGCAGCGTGAAGCTGCGGGTCGGAGAGCCGTTCAAGCAGCGGGCCGCTCGACTCCAGGTTGCTCATGAGCACGATCGTCATCGGCGACTTGCCGGCGACTCCCGAGACCAAGGGGAGCTCGTGGCGCTGTTGAAGAAGGCGCTGAGGGACACGCGCGTCTTCGACGGGTGCCAGCGTCGTCGCCGAGCGACTTCCAAGAACCCCGTATCTGCATGCCTTTCGTCGTGATCGCAGGGTGGACACGTTTGCTCCGCCGCACGTTCAATCCACGAGGATGAGGGCGAAAAGATGGCAGGATGCGTCCCTGTCGGCTACCACCTTGGTCGACCAGCCGCTGTTCGCCGCGGTGGAGAACACATCGATCCCACATGCCGTCATGGGCGGACGAGCACGGTCGGGATACCGGCATCCGATGCCGCGCTCGCAGGATTCGCACTGGCGACAGAATCCGC
>VGFB01001243.1 GCA_016869015.1 Armatimonadota bacterium | reverse complement strand
GCTCCGTCCTACGACGGCGACTCGCACGGCAACGGCGACGGCGCGGTGGAGGCCTCACCCCCGGCCCCTCTCCTGAAGGGAGAGGGGAGAACGGCAACGGCCACCACACCGGGGCCACCACGAGCCAGGCCAGCAGGCGGGACGCCCTGCGGTCCCAGGTACGGGCAACAACCATGGCGCGTATGTTCTCCTGTAGACGGACTAGTGGCGTGTCAGCCGTGATTCCGGCAGTTGCCGTTTACCGTCGTGGGTCGGCTCACCAGAGCCGACGCCGTTCGGCGTCGATCTGAAGGCTCTGTCGGCTCTGGTGAGCCGACCCACGACGACCCAAGGCTTCACGGCTGACAGGGCACCAAACGGCCCTGCGGGCAGACGCCTCTGCCAGGGGCCCTAAGGGTGCCGGCTTCGTTCCTGCGCCTCTCCGGCCCCCCCGCAGGTGCGTCCTTTGCCTGCTCGTGTCGAGGCGGCCCGGTTGGGCGACCGGTTCGGGGGCTGGATGGTGGTCCTGGAGCTGGAGTGTGCCGCGACCGGCTTGAGGGTTGACGGGCGCGCTGCACTGCGCGATGGGGCCCACTACTTCCGTCAGCACATCACGTTGCGCCCGGGTGAGGAGCCGGTGGAGGTTGAGGAGATCATCGTGCTGGACCTGCCCCTCCCCGGGTCGGGTCGAGGTGCGCTACCGGCCCGGGACGGCGCTCGAAGTCGCGATGGAGAGACGCGTGAGTGTGACGAGCCCGTTGCAGGACCGGGCTCCGCTCCAAGTCAGGCAGTAGTCCCCGGAGAGAACGGCGCGGAGAACGTCACCATCTGGTGAAGGCCAGGCATCAGTGGAGAGCGCAATGACTGCGGAGACAGGCAGTTAGGAGCGCGGAACGCTGCCCCGTGAAGAACCGAGAAGGAGACCGCGATGACTTCACGCGAACGCATGCTGGTGGCCATGACCGGCGGGCAGCCGGACATGGTGCCGGTAGCGCCGGACACGTCGAACATGATCCCCTGCCGCCTGACCGGCAAGCCCTTCTGGGAGATCTACCTGTACCAGGACCCGCCATGGTGGGAAGCGTACATCCGTTGCGCCCAGCACTTCGGCTTTGACGGCTGGGTCTACGCCGCGCCGCTGGAGCTGGACCATGAGATGGAAGCGGCCGCCGCCGGGCCGCAGTGGACCGAGGCCATCGTGCAGCGCACCCCTGAGCGCATCTACACCCGGCGCTGGGCGATGGTGGAGGGCAAGCGGCAGTGGAGCCAGGACTGCACGGTCTACTACATCGCCGACTCGCCGACCTGGGGCGTGCCGCTGAAGAAGGTGGGCTTGCCGGAGGGCGATCCCGAGACCTGGGAGGACGTAGAGCCCAGAGCGCACTACCGGGGGCGTGAGGCCTATGACCGGGCGCGCGAACTGCTGGGTGATGGCGGCGTCGTCGGGGTGCACGTCGGCACTCCGATGCTCGGGCTCTCCGTCGAGGAAGCCTATGCGTGGGCTGACGACCGCGAGGGCGTCATCAAGCGGTGCGAGGAGTACAGCGAGGCCTGTGTCAGGCGGGCGCATGAGGTCGTCAAGCTCAAGCCGGACTTCGTCCTCACCGGCGGCTCGGGCATGATGATCTCAAACCCCGAGCCCATCTTCCGCCAGCTCGGCCTGCCGACGATCAAGGAGGTCACCCGCATCTGCAAGGAGGCCGGAGTGCCCAGCCAGATCCACTGCTGCGGGCCGGAAGCCGACCTGGTGCGCATTTGCGCCGAGGAGACCGACCTGTCGTCCATCAACCCGCTGGAGATCCCGCCGATGGGCGACTGCGACCTGGCGCTGCTCAAGCGCGAGTATGGCCACCAGATCAGCCTGATGGGCAACCTGCACACCACCGACGTGATGCTCAAGGGAAGCGTGCAAACGGTGATCGACGCCGCCAAGCAGGCGATAGATGATGCCGCCGTGGGAGGCGGGTTCATCCTGTCCACCGGTGACCAGTGCGGCCGCGACACACCCGACG
>VGFB01001242.1 GCA_016869015.1 Armatimonadota bacterium | reverse complement strand
GTCCAGCTTCTCGGGCCGCGGCGGGGCGCTGGGCGCGCGCCAGTAGGTCAGCTTCTCGATGCAGTTCTCGATGCAGAAGGTGCCCTTCGTGCCCGCCAGCTCGAGGCTCCACCACCCGCCCAGCCCATACGCCGCATCGCCGCGCTGGCTGAGGAGGTAGCCCACGCAGTCATTCTCGAAGCGCACGTGGATGCTCAGCGTCGACATCAGCAGCTCCTCCGCGCGCTTCCGGAAGCCCGGCCGGTTACAGAAGGCCTGCACGTGGGTGATGTCGCCGCAGAAGTACCTCATGCAGCTGAAGGGGTGCGCGAGGAACGCCTTCGCGTGGAACCAGGGGAAGCCCTTGAAGCGGGCGGCCTGCGGGGCCTTGTGCCCCTCGGGCTCGCCGCCGGAGAAGCCCATCTTATGCAGGCAGTAGATCTGCTCCCCGATATCGCCCTCGTCGACATACTGCTTTGCCCGGGCGGCGACCTCGGTGAAGTAATGGTTGATGTTGCAGCCGAGGTAGACGTCCTCCTCGGTCGCGAAGGCGACCATCTCGCGGGCTTCCTCGATGTCGTTGGAGAGCGGCTTCTCGACCAGCACGTGCTTCCCCGCGGCGATGGCCTCGATCACGGGCTCGTAGTGCCAACTCCCGTTCTCGAAGCCGCCGGTGGTGACGTCGACGATCTGTAGCTCGGGCTCGCCGTCGAGCATGTCGGCGAGGCTGTAGTAGGCCTGCACACCGTACTTCGTGGCGGCTTCATCGGCGCGGTCCTTGACCACGTCGCAGACCGCGACCAGCTCGGACAGCTCATCGCTCTTGTGCGCGTCGGCATGGGCGTTTCCGATTCCCCGCATGCCGACAATGCCAACCTTAAGCGCCATGACTGGTCCCTCCAGGATGAGACGGCACAACCGGCCGGGCCTCCCGCAGGCGCGGAACGGCCTTGTGGAGCGGGATTAGCCGTCGAGGGGCAAAGGACCTCTGTCGGAGAGCGGCCGGGGGAACCGAATCAGGGGCGCTGCCACTCAACGCGACCGTCGCCGAGGACGACGTACCACCCGTCGTTGTGCCAGGGCTCGCGGTCGCGCAGGAACCACGCGTCGGCGGGCACGTCGCGCAGCCGCTTGCCGGCCCACTTGGCGTTCCAGGCGTAGCTGCCGCCCGGCTCGGGGAAGCGGTCGAGCATCCGCAGACCTCGCCAGTCGAGGCACGCAGGGTCGGAGGGGCAGACGAACATCTGGACATTCCTCACGATCTTGTCGAGGGGCCCCCCTCCCAGGCCACCCCACGGAGGGTACTCCGGCAGGCGTCCGGCACGCATGTCGCGGAGCGTCCGGTGGTCCACGCCCACCAGGTCGGTGGCCGTCTTGCCGAGCGGCAACTTGCCGTCCCACTGGTCAGCGTACATGCTCAAGGCAAGCCCCAGGCCCTTGAGGTTGCTCTCGCACGCGGTCCCACGGGCGAACTCGCGGGTGTTCGCGAACAACGGCGACCACTCCGGCCAGCCCAGGTATACCGCCCCCGCCGCCGTGAGCGCGGCGATCCCGGCCTTCCAGCCCGCCGTGCGCCGGCGCCGCCCCGGCCAGCCCCAGAGCGCCCCCGCGGCGAGCATCCCGCCAAGCGTGCCCACCGCGGGAGTCACGCAGCCGATCATCACCGCCCAGGGGTTCGGCGTGTGGGGGTACCCGGAGTCGACGGGCCGCGGAAGGAAGCTCCAGTGGAACGGCCACAGACGGTAGGCCAGGACGACCAGCGAGACCACGGCGCACATGTGGAGCGCGGTGAACAGCCCCTCACTGGGCCGGGCGCCGCGCGAGACGCGGCCGAAGAGCCACAGACCTCCGCCCAGCGCTGCGCCGCCGATCAGACCCCACTCGCCGCCCAAGATGGCCCAGGCGGCCAGCGTTCCCGGGTAGCCCAGGCCGACGGCGACGACCGCCCACAGCAGGGCGAGCACCGCGCCCGTCGCCCCGGCAAGGAGCCAGCGCCGCGCGATCGTGGCCCAACG
>VGFB01001241.1 GCA_016869015.1 Armatimonadota bacterium | reverse complement strand
CTGGGAGGAGCGTTGTCGGACTGGGTGAGGGGGCGACCGGCATCGGCGCAGGTGGGGCTGAAGCCGAGGCGCGTGATGGGGCACGCCGACTTGCTCGATCCGAGGACCCGTCTGACGGCGCAGAAACTGACCGAGGCCAGTCTACCTCCCGATGAGCCCCTGACGCTGGCGGAGGGCACAATCCCGTGGGTGACGTATGACGACGAGTCAAAGACGTTCTGCGCGCTGTTGGCCCGGGGCCCCGAGGGGAGTATCCTCCTGCGCACGACCCACGTGCGGCTGCAGATGGTGCTGGAAGCGGCGTTCATCCACGATGACAAGATCATCGCCGACGTGAAGAAATACACGCCGACGGGCCCCACGCTGCTGGACATCTACGAGGTGTTCTTCGTGCAGACCATGCCGAGCTAGGAGCCTGTCAGCCGGGAGATCAGGGACAGGCACCAGGGTCGGCGGACTGCCGTTCAGGGGCTGCGCAACTCGACGGTGACCGCGTCCCCGGCGGGGAAGACGACGGCCTCGGTCTGAGCGTCGAAGCGCCCAACGCTGACCTGCGCGGGCCCCGCGCCCTCCGGCCGCCTCACCCGTAGCATGATGGTCCCCCGCAGGCGCGGCGGCGGGATGATCTGAGCCGTTGCGCTCTTCCCCTCGGACCGCACCTCGAAGCTCACCGGCCCCCAACGCGTCGGCGCGTTCCGTACGCGGATCGTCTCGCCCGGCGCAAACCACCGGCGAGGCGCGGCCTTGCACAGCCAGAGAGTATCCGCATCGGGCTCCTCGCACACCAGCATCCAGCGCACCATCAGCGGGATCGTCAGTTGCGCGGGCACGCAGTAGTCGGCGGTGTAGGTGCGGGTCCCCTTGCCGCGAATCGCGACCTGCTCATACGCGCAGAAGGTGCCGGGCATCTGCTGCAGCGTGAGGTGGCCGTAGAGCGCCAGGAGGTACTGCTCCACCCGGTCATCGGCGAGGAGCGCCCGGGCCTGAAGCGCGAGGGGCCAGTCATCCAGCTGCTCCGCGAACCGCGTTGTCGCGGAGAGCTCGCCCCCCATCCGTCGCCGGTACTCAAAGACCGCATCAGCGAGGTCCCTCCCCAACATGCCCGCTGCCAGCAGCTCAGGCCAGTAGCGGTAGTTCGTGTAGGAGGCAAGGGTGTCGGCGGTCATGTCTGGGAAGGGCATGGTCAGGCCGGGATAGGGCGGCAGGAACGGTGGGTCGCCGGGGATCAGCGACGCTCGGGCCGCGCGGTTGAGGTCGACGCGCAGGGCCGCCGCCTCGCGCTCGTACTCGTCCGCGCCCTCGAGCCCCGACTCGCGGTACAGGCGCGCGAGTTCCCGCAGACCGCGCGAAGCCCACGCTGTACCGGAGAAGTGGAACTCCGTCTGCTCGCGCGTATCGGCCTCGGGCGAGCCGTACAGGAGCCCGCGTGTGGCCGCGCCGGCCGGTTGCTCTAGAGAGTCCTGGCGCAGCGCGATCAACCGGCCGGCCATCGCCGCCACCCTGGCCTCGTGCGCCGTCAGCCACGCCTCGTCGTCCGTGTAGCGCACGTAGCGGGCGACGAGGCCCAACATCTGACCGTACTCCGACACCGCCGGCCCGTAGTACGCGAAGGCGCCGTCCGCCCGCACGAAGTGCTCGAAGTAGTGGGTCAGATAGGCCCGCGCGCGCTCGAACAGCCCCCACTCCAGGCACGCGTTGACCATCCACAGGGTCGTGGGTGGAAAGCCGTCGTGCTCGGGCTGGGCATAGACCCCAAGCCCGTACTTCGGGTGGTCCCCGTCGAAGGTGGTGAAGCCCCTCGCCAGCGCCGCCCGCGAGGCGTCGACCAGCCGAGGCTCGGGGAGGTCGACGCGGATGGCCGGGCTCAGTTCACGGGTCCAGTGCGCGCGAAACGCTGCCAGAGCCTCGTCGAAGGCCGCCGGGTCCACTTCCTCACCCGGGGCGCCGACCCGGAACGTCTTCCGCTCCCCGACGGAGACGAGCCCGACGTAGGTCGC
>VGFB01001240.1 GCA_016869015.1 Armatimonadota bacterium | reverse complement strand
CGGGTCGTGCTTGCACTCGCTGGGGTCGATCCAGTGCCCCCAGCCGTCCGTATCGGGGTGCTGCGTCCAGACCGCCATGTCGGCCATCAGCTTCGCGCCGTTGAGGTAGGTGGGGTCGCCGGTCACATCGTAGGCGCCCATTAGCCCGATCAGCGGCCAGCCGACGTTGCGCTCCGAGTAGTAGCTGAAGTTGGTGGTGTGCTCCGCCAGCCAGTCGGCGATCTCGCGCCCGGTGTCCAGATACCGGCGCTCCCCCGTGAGGGCATGGAGGTAGAAGTGCCCTTGCGCGTAGGTGTGCCCGGTATCGCGCGGGCCGCGGTTGAAGCCCCCCATCCCCTTCCAGTCATCCGGGAAGTACCCGCCCGTGTGGCCGGTGCAGTGCGTCCAGACGCGGCCCACGTCCGCCGGGTTGACCGCGTAGTGGGTCGTGTCGATGTCGGCACTATGCCACTCGGCCTCCTCGGCGCGGCGGAGCATCGCGAGGTTGCCCGTGCGCGCGAAGTTCGCGGCGAGCGCCCACTGGGTGTCGTATTCCTGATTGCCCCAGTTCCACTTCCGCTCGCCGAACCAGTCGCCGTAGTTCATGAAGCCGTACTCGCGAACCGTCTCGCGCCGCTTCAGGAACCCGACGAACGCCGCGTCGAGATTGGCCTCGTACTTGTCGCACTTCCCCGCCTCCCGGGGCGCGAGGGGCCCGAAAGCGCCGCTCGCGCAGTACCACTCCGGCGAGCACGCCGCGAAGAGTGGTTCCTGCCAGGCCGCCCCGCGCGGGTACTCCGGGCCGGTCGCCTCCGGCAGGAAGTCCACCGCAAACTCGGTCGTCAGCCGCACCCCGGTGCGGATCCTGTACTGGCCCTGCTCACACCAGAAGTACAGCTTGTTCCGGTCATCCTCGCTCGCCGCCGCGTACTGATCCGCCGGAAGCTCGGGCAGCAGGTCGAGCATCAGGCTGCCCCGATCGGCGTAGAGGGCCTTGGGGTAGAGCTGCCAGAGGTCGCGGACGGCCACGGCGACCGCGAGCTCCTCGGAGCGCGCCAGCATCCACCCGTCCGACCGCGCGCCCTCCTGCCCGGCGACAGCCGCGTGGTTGTCCTCGTCCTGCAGCAGCCGGTCACCAGCCTTCCCCTCGACCGCCCTGCCGTCCAGGCCGAAGCTGACGCTGCTGCCGCGGGACTCCGTCGGCAGGCGCAACCGCAGGCCGCGGAAGAGGCTCATCTGCGGATCGGCTACATCGTTGTCCAGCGAGAAGACGACCCGCACGTAGGGCTGCCCGGCGTAGTAGTGCAGGCGGCAGAGGTAGCGCATGAACGCGCTGCCGGCCTTGCTGACCAGCTTCCCGCGCATGCAGACCGTGGCCCGAATCGGGCCCGCGGCCTCCACCACCACCTCGTCCGGCGGCGCGAGCGCCGAGGAGTAGACCGTGCCGTCCGCGCCCGCCAGCTCGAAGGCGCCCTCCTCGGGACCGAAGTCGGCCAGGAGCTCTCCCTCGGCCTCGATGTCGATGAACGGCGCCAGGCCGCCGCCCAGCGAGGTCTGCAGCGGCCCCGTATCGATCGCGACCAGGGGCGCGGCCTCGGTCGGACCGGGCTGGGTCTCGACCTCGATCCCCGGACCCGAGGGCCCGGGCTCGACGTTGCACTCCAGCGTGTACTTCGCCGCCGCGCCGGGCTGCGTGTCCGCCAGGAAGTCAAGGAGGAGCCACTTCACCGAGAGCCCGTTGGGCCACCACGCCAGCGGCGTGAACTGCGCCGGGATGGGCGCCCCGGCGGCGTCCAGCAGCCGACACCGCCGCGGATCGGGCACCGCGCCCTCCGGCAGCGGCACCCCCGAGGACACCGGCCAGGCCGTCCGCCCAACCGCCGTCGGTTCCTCGACGGTGAGGGGCACGCGCAGCGGCTTCGTCTCCTCCGGCGCCGCGACGCCGTGTGCCCGGGCGTGCTGCAGCGCATCGCGCCAGAGCGTGTAGGACGCGGTCGCCGTCTGGGCCGGGTAGAGCTCC
>VGFB01001239.1 GCA_016869015.1 Armatimonadota bacterium | reverse complement strand
TCATTGCACTGCGCGCGCCGTGGCGATGATCTGCCCGGACTCGACGTCGACCAGGACCGCGTTCACCACCAGCCCGTCGCCCCGGTCCGAGACGCTGCCCACGAGGAGGCTCTTGGCCCCGAGTTTCCCGGCCTCGGCTTTGGCGGCGTCCGGCAGAGGCATGCCGGGCTCCGGACGCTGCGCGCACTTGCCCACCACCGGCAGGGACCCAACCGCGCCGACCACGAGGTCCTCCTGGAGGTCCTGCAGGGCCTGGTCGTCGCGCACGCGGAGCGGGACGAACAGCGCCACCGCCATCGGCCCCGGTTGCCGCTCGCCGAGAGCCGCCCTCAGGTCGGCCAGCAGCGCTCCCGCAGTGCTCCGCAGAACCCCGACGCCCTGGGGCGTCGGCAGGGGCGCGACGAGGCGCGGATCGAGCCACACGCACCATTCCGGCTGAAGCGTGCCCTCGCCGACCGGCGCCACCAGCAGCGTGTACGCATCGGCCCGGCCGGGGGTGAAGTTCAGGCGGAAGTCCCCGGACTCACCGGCCTTCACCGTGCGCTCGAACAGCACATCGCTCGTCGGGCCCAGCACGGCGAAGCGCGCCGCGGCGGGCTTCGCGTCCTTGGGAGGCAGGAACGCCACCCCGCCCACCAAGGCGGCCATGTTGGCCTGCCCGACGAAGGAGGCCTTGATCGCGCTGAGCGACCGGGGGTAAGTGCGCCCGCCAACCGTCGCGCGGGCGCCAGTGGCGCCCCGCACGGTCAGCGCGGTCAGGTAGGCCTCGGGCGCCAACGGGGCGGGCAGCAGCTCCAGCCGGGTCGCCGCCCCTTGCGCGTCGAGGTGCAGCTCTACGCGAAGGCCTTTGGCGATGTCGGCTGCGGACCCCTCGGAGCCATCGAGGCGCACGATCTTCACGCCCTCCGCCAGCGTGATCGTCGTGCCGTCGTCCAGGGTCAGGGCGGCGCCATCCACATTGTCGATGTACCCCCAGGTCAGACCGGCCGCCGGGGGCGCACCCTGGGCGAACGAGAGGCTCAACGCGCTTGCAAGGCCGACGAGAGCGGTGCTCAGCACAGCCTGCGTCCTCCGTCTTGGCTCCGGCTCAGTCCACCACCGACGTGGCGGCCACCAGGGCGCCGTTATCGAGCTGGACGACCGCGGCGTTGATGACGGTTCCCTCGGCGCGCGCATTCACGGTTCCCACCAGGACGAAAGCCGCGCCGAGCTTCTGCAGCTCGGTGCGGTTGGCGTCCGGGATCGGCGCCCCGAGCGGCAGCCGGTTGCGGTAGACCCCGGCGACCCGATACCGCCGCCCCAGGAGCACCAACAGATCCTCATTGAGGTCCCGCAGGAATGTCTGGTCCCGGCTGACCCGGATGGGCGCGAACTCCGCGACGGCCAGGCCGTCCATCCGCGCCTCCCCCAAGGCCTTCACCAACGCGTCGACCAACCGTTGGGGCAGGGATCGGGAGAGCGCGCTCGCCGTACCGGCCGGCGCGGCGATGACGAAGTGGGGGTCCAGCCACAGGCAGGCCTCCCGGGCCGGCTGACCCTCTCCCGCGGGTGCGACCTCCAGTGTCAGGCGGTCCGTGGCGTTCGCGTCGAGGCCTGCGCTGAGCGCCGCCGTCTGCCCCGCCGCCACGACCCGCTCCACGAGGGCCTCGCCGAAGCTGTCGGTGAGGACGAAGCGAGCGGCCGCCGGGGCTCCGGCGGTGCCGCGCGGATCGTAGCGCACCTCGGAGACGAACTGGGTCCAGTTCGCGGGGCGGCTGTACGTCGCGCGAGACACGACCAGCGAGCGGCTGCGGTCGGCAGTCCCGTCGTGGGCGGTCAGCGCGTAGGCCGCGCCCCGCGCTGGAGCGAGGTTGCTGAGGTAGACCCGTTGCGTTGCCGTGGGGGCGTACACGCGGAGCTGGCCGACGGAGCCGTCCGCGGCATAGGTCACAATGACCCGGCTGCCCCGGCTGATCGCATCGCGGTCGCCAGGCGTGCCGTCCGCGCCGAGGATGCGGGTCC
>VGFB01001238.1 GCA_016869015.1 Armatimonadota bacterium | reverse complement strand
GGATTGCCGACCGCGTCGTACGTGTAATCGAAGGTCTCCAGCACCGACGCATCCGACTTCCGATGCGCCACCTGCGTCACCCACCCGGCGGCGTTGTACGCGTGCCGCGCCGTCGACCCGTTCGCATGCGTCTGCGTCGTCACCCGACCCACCGGGTCGTGCCCGGCGCGGGCAGACCTTCCAGCGCATCGCCGTTTGCAGGGCCCTGTGGCATGGACTGCCTCCCCTCTGGTGTTAGCCGTTGGGCTGCTTCGTCTGCATCGGTGGCCTCCAGTCCACGGAGGTGTAGATGGCCTGCGCGTCGTTGTGGGCCACGACCGTCTCCCTGCCGGAGGCCAGGCCGTGTACGACAACGCCCGAGTCAGGACCTGTGCCGGCCCTCAACCACGCAAGTGTCGCTCCATCGGGTGACCACACAGGCCCGAAGTTGTGGGTGGCACTCATGCTGACCTTTCTGGGCGCACTGCCATCCATACGCGCGACCCACACGTCGGCGGAGCCCGACACGCCCGGGACCACGTAGCAGATCAGTCCTCCTTGGGGGGCGCATCGCGCCATCTGCGCTACTGGATGCCCTTCCACCACCACCTGCCTTCCAGCCCCGTCGGGCCGCACGCGGTAGATGCTCAGGAGCGTTTCCGTTCCGCCCAGCAACCGCGCAATACCCTCCCGGCTGCCCGGTCGGCCGGGGTGGTACGCCCACTTCGCGAGCTTGGCGAGCGCGGCCGAGGAGGCACCCTCGCTTGACGTGTAGTACACCCACTGGCCGTCAGGTGACCACGCGCGCTCGGTGCCGAAGTCGCGTGCGGTCGTCAACCGGTGCCGATTGCCACCGTCACGTGTCATTGTCCAGACATCGCGAGGACCCCACGCATCACCCCGGGATCGCGCCCGATCAAAGGCGATGAGCTTGCCATCAGGCGAGGCCAACGGCGTGCTCTCCCCCCGGTCGCCAACCGAGAGATGCTTGACCGCTCTGGTGGCGGCTTCCACCGACCAGACCTGCAGCCAGTGCGGCTCCCACCCGCCCGACTGCGTTCCGTAGTACAGCCTGTCGCCCTCCGGCGACCAGGAGTTGTGCCACGCCATCGCCGCGTGCGTCGTGATCATGCGAGCCCGGCGAGTGCGGGAGTCCCAGATCCCTATCTGGGTGACGCCCCTGTTGTCGGCCCGGCTGAAGGCCAGGAGCGCACCATCCGGCGACCACAGCGGCCGCTCCCCTCGGAAACGAGCGAGGACGTTCGCTGGGTTCCCCAGGTCGAGGACTACGACGTACTGATCGCCATCACCGACCGACGAGCCCGCCGCCAGGACGTGGTCGCCCCGAGCAGGCGCACCATACCCCCAGGCGCTCGGGCGGAGCCACAGGCGGAAGGCGAGCCCCACGCCGCCCAACACTAGGGCCAGGACTGCGGCACCCAAGACCATCACTCGGTGACGCACGCTTGTCTCCAACGGGCCAGGCGGCACACTGCGTTTGGCCTACCGCGGCCAGATGCTCGGCGGTGGGATCGGCTTGTCGATCGGCGCGTTCGCGGCGCAGCAGAACCCACAGTCGGGCAGGACGAAGGCGCTGCAATCCACCGTCTCGGGCTTCGGGTCGGGTCTCTCCCCACACTGCCACTCGCAATCACACCGGTAGTTGGGGCCGCCTGTCTCGCCGTGAGGGTACGCCTTGGTTGTCTCGCAGTACTTGTCCCTAGGCGGACGCTCACAGACTCCAGAGCTCCCAGGGCCAGGGTAGTTCACTACAAAGGCCACAACGACAGCTACGCCCGCGATGACGATCAGCACCTCGATGATCACGAACCTGCCCGACGGATCCGTCCCCCTCGTCGGCCGGTTGTTGACGTACCCATACGCATTCTCGCCGCCGCGTCTGATGGGGTCTTTGCTGAGGAAGCGGCCGAGCCAGTGGACGTAGTAGCGCCGGCGCACGTAGTAGCAGCCCAGCGCGGGCTCCAGGTAGTAGCCCAACTTCCCGATGTACCGGAACCGGTTCG
>VGFB01001237.1 GCA_016869015.1 Armatimonadota bacterium | reverse complement strand
CGCGGCGGCGGCCGCTGCCGGCGGGGGCGGCAAGGCCGCAGCCGCCGGCGGTGGCGGTGGCGGCGGCGGCCGCGACTTCAGCGGGGTGGACATCGCCAAGCTGACCGAGTCGATCCGCGACTCGCGATCGCTGGGCACCGAGGAGGACGTGGTCTCCGAGTCCGAGCAGCGGATCGACACCGACCGGCTGGCGGACATGACCGAAGAGGCGCCGATCATCAAGATCACCAAGGTGATCATCCAGCGCGCCATTCAGGAGCGGGCCAGCGACATCCATGTGGAGCCGATGCGCAAGGGCGTGCGGGTCCGCTACCGCATCGACGGCGTCCTGCACGAGGTTCTGCCGCTGCCCCGTTACGTACACGCGCCGCTCATCAGCCGTCTGAAGATCATGGCCGAGATGAACATCGCCGAGCGCCGTGTCCCGCAGGACGGGCGCATCCACATCCGTCACGGGGACAAGGACTACGACCTGCGCGTCTCCGCGATCCCGACGACCATCGGCGAGAAGATCGTCATGCGGATCCTGGACAAGTCCAGCGTTCTGCTCGGTCTGGACTCCCTGGGGCTGGTCGGTGAGATGCAGGCGGAACTGGAGAAGCTGATCGTGCAGCCCAACGGCATGATCCTCTCCTGCGGCCCCACGGGCAGCGGCAAGACCACCACGCAGTACTCCGTCCTCAACAAGATCAACTCGGTCGAGAAGAACATCATCACCATCGAGGACCCGGTCGAGTACCAGCTCGCGGGCCTCAGCCAGGTGCACGTGAACCGCAAGGCCGGTCTGACGTTTGCGGTCGCGCTGAAGTACTTCTTGCGTCAGGACCCGGACATCATCATGGTCGGCGAGATTCGCGACCTCGAGACCTCGGAAATCGCCATTCAGGCCGCTCTGACGGGCCACCTTGTCCTCAGCACGCTGCACACGAACGACGCGCCGTCCACCACCACGCGTCTGGTGGACATGGGCGTGGAGCCGTTCCTCATCTCGGCGTCCATCATCGGCGTTCTCGCGCAACGTCTGGGCCGGAAGATCTGCGAGAACTGCAAGGAGCCGTACCAGCCCCGTCGGGACATGCTGCTCTCGTTCGGGTTCGATCCGGACCTGCCGGAGAACCAGGACCAGATCTTCTACCACGGCGTCGGCTGCGAGGCCTGTCGCCACACGGGCTATCGGGGCCGCATCGGCATCTTCGAACTCATGGTCATGACGTCGGAGATCCAGGAGATGGTCGTGCGGCGCGCCTCGCACCACGACATCAAGGAAGCCGCCGTCGCCCAGGGCATGGTGACGCTGCAGCAGGACGCGT
The DNA here is from genome assembly GCA_016869015.1 of Armatimonadota bacterium. GTDB lineage: Bacteria > Armatimonadota > Zipacnadia > Zipacnadales > VGFC01 > VGFC01. The sequence continues at coordinate 698 of VGFB01001237.1, read as the reverse complement.
TCGCGAAGATCCTGCGGGGCGTTACCGACATCGAGGAAGTCACCCGCGTCGTGTTCACGGCGGGCCAGTAGTCGGTTGTGACCGCCTGCCGCCCGAGCCGCGCAGGCCACCGGAGCCGGACGAGGGGAGAACAGCATGGGGCAGACACCGCCACAGGCCAATCCGCAGCCCGCTCAGGCGGTCGCGCAAGCGCCCGCGGCGGAGGCGCCGCAACGCAAACGCGTCGAGTTGAAGCCGGTCCACGATGTGCACATCGACGAGCTGCTGGACATCGTCGTGGAGCACAACGCCTCGGACCTGCACCTCGCCGTCGGCCTGCCGCCGGTGATCCGCGTGGACGGCTCGCTGCGCAAGACGCGCTACGAGTCCCTCACCCCCCAGATCGCTCAGCGGATGATCTACGACATCCTGCTGGACGAGCAGATCGAGCGGTTCGAGACGGACATGGAGCTGGACTGCGCGTACCAGCTCCAGAAGATCGCCCGCTTCCGAGTCAATGTGTTCCGGGATCGCGGCACGGTGGCCGCCGCCCTGCGTCTCATCCCCACCCGCATTCCGACCGTCCAGGAGCTCGGGTTGCCGGCCATCGTCGAGCAGCTGGCGCGTCGGCCGCGTGGTCTGCTGCTGGTGACGGGGCCCACGGGGTCGGGGAAGTCCACCAGCCTTGCGGCGGTCATCGATCAGATCAACCGCGAGCG
>VGFB01001236.1 GCA_016869015.1 Armatimonadota bacterium | reverse complement strand
GAGCTACGCCCTCGACAACGACATTGACCTGAGCATCGTCCAGGAGCTGGATAGCATCGCCCGGGCCGTCTGGGAAACCATGAGCTCGAATATGGCGCGGCACCGGGACGTGAGGATTACGAAATGGGCCTGGCCATGAGCGAAGCCGCGGCGCCCGATGGCGTCGCGCTGGCCTTGCCCCTCCGGGCCCTCACCACCGCCGAGGCGCGCATTTACGAGCGCATCCGGCGCGAGGCAAAGGCGGAACCGGAGGATGTCGAGCGGCTGGTGGATGTCGCCTTTCCCTGGATTTGAGCCAACGCCAGGGCGTATTCAAAGACTGAGCAAGACAAGAGGGAGGTTTGCAATGAGTTCCTTTGTGGTACCTGCAGAGCCCGTGCGCACAGCCCTGATCGGCGCGGGGGTGCGCTCGCGGACGGTTTACGCGCCGATGGCCGAGGCGCTCGCGGCGTGGGTCAAGATCGTGGCCGTGTGCGATCCAGTGGCCGACCACGCCGATGCGTTGGCCGACAGACTGGGCGTGAGGGCATTCTATGACATTCATGGGTTGGTCAAGGCCCGGCCGATGGAAGCCGCGCTGATCGTCACGCCCATACCGTCGCTTCATTCCATCAGCGTGTTTCTCTCGTCGCATGGCATCCACAACCTGGCCGAGACGACCTGGTGCAGCCTCCTGGCGCAAGCTCGACAGATGATCCAGGTGGCAGACCGGAACAGGGTCATCGTGCGCGTGGGCGAGAACTTCTTCCGCTTCCCCGCCGACCGCATCGTACAGGCGATCAAGCGCACAGGCTTCGTGGGCGAAATCCTACGGGTCATCTCCTATAACGACCACACCGGCTACCACAATAACTCCCGCTGGATCGTGCTCGCGGGCACGCCGGACGGCGCACGGCCCGGCCACCAGCCGGCACGCCACCCGACTTCGGTCCAGTCGCTGACCCACACCATGCCGACCGCATCGTTCCATTCGTCACCTGAGCGCTTCCACCAGGCCGAGACCTACCGCGCGCACTTCATCACCTTCCTAGGCAACCGGCTGGTGATGGATCACGCCTCCAACGTCAAGGGGTTCCTGGGCCGGCACGCGCGGCCTGGCTACACCGAATGGCAGGGGACCCGCGGCACGATCGTCTACGCTACGCCCCCCGGCAAGGCCTGGAACGGCGAGGGTGAAGTGCGCTACTGCAGCGATACTGCCCTCGCCACTGGTACCGGCGGCCACGACAAGCACTTCCCGATCGTGGAAGAGTACCAGGACGGGCGGTGGAGGCGCATCTATGTGGACCTGCCGGTCGGGCATCTCGAGTACGCCAATCCCTTCTTCCACCTGCGGCCGACTCCGCAGTTCGAGAGCCGCCCCTGGTATCAGATCCTGGTCGCCGAGCACGTCGTAGACTTCGTGCTGGCCGTGCGCGGGCTGCGGCAGAGCGAGTTCGACGAGCAAGACGCCATGATGTCGCTGATGATGGAAGTCGCCGCGCACGAGTCGGAGCTGAACGACGGGAAACCCGTCTCTTTGCCGCTGGCGGGTGAGGTCGAAGCGGAGCGCGCAGCGGCCGAGAACCTTCGCCGGCAGTTCGGCGTGGATCCGATGGACGTCGAGAGCATGCTGGCGATCAGCTACCCAAAGCCATGAGAGAGGAGGTCACCTGCCGGGCATCGCAACCTTGAATCTGACAACCGAGATCGTCTTCGGGACCGGGTGCGCCGAGACAGTCGGCGCACGGGCGCAACGCGTGGGCGCAGGCCGCGTGCTGGTGATCAGCGATCGCGGCCTGGAGCGCACCGGCGTCATCGGCTTGTCGTGGGGCAGCTTCTATGCCCTGGTCACGGCCGCCCTCGAGCCCCGGATTCGGGTTACGCTGGCTTCGGGATTCTTCAACGACCGGTACATGTACGACCGCGCAAACGCGGTGTGGTTCGACTCGGGCAATCGCTTTCTCGATGCTGAGATTGCGGCCTTGGTCTGGCCGCGGCCGCTGTACGTCGAGGTAGGGCAGGCCGACG
>VGFB01001235.1 GCA_016869015.1 Armatimonadota bacterium | reverse complement strand
TTGTGGGCGGCCTCCCGAATGCGCGCCGTATAGGGGGCGGTCACGATGGTCGCGTCGAGGGTCAGCAGGCAGAGCTTGCGGCCCTCACGCTCCAGAACCAGCGCCTTCGCGAACAGCGGGTCCACGCACAGCCGAGCCGGCCGATGTCGCGCGATGTCGCCGGACAGATGCACCCCGGCGGGCGGCGTGATGTCGACCTGAGCCGCGCCGGCGAGAAGGGTCGGAGGCATCGGGGAGCTCACCTCTGGGTCGGGAGGCTGCGATCAGGTGTCGCCCCCCCGCCGATGGTCCTCCGCCAGGATCCAGGCGGCGAAGTCGTCGATCGGCTCGGCGGGGAAGCGCAGCGCGCGCGGCAAGAGGCGCCGCCAGCCCGGTGGCGCGACGGTGTCACGCCAGCGCTCCAGGGCGCGCTCCGTGCTGTGGGCCTCGGGCACGACTGCCAGTGGCGTGGCCGGGAGAGCCTCCCGCAGGGCCGCCTGAGCCTCCCGCGAGGACGTGCCGTCGCCGATGAGGAGCGTTGCCTCCGGGGCGTCGGGGACCATCGCCGCCAGGCGCTGCGCGAGCTCCGGCGTCGGGACGACGGCCCGGTGGAGCAGGCGGCCGTCTGCGGCCACCGCCGCCAGGCCGCACTTGTCGCGGCCGGGGTCGACGGCGATGACCGCCGCGCCGGCCCAGGGACGGCTCACGCTACTCGCCCCCTGACGGCTCAACGAGGATGCGGATCTTCAGCGGCCCCAGAGTGTAGGCATCCTCGGCGGCCTGTATGCGCACCCGCGTCGTCTCGGCGCGGCCCGAGCACTCGTGAGCGGCGGCGTAGAGCTCGCGGATGGTGATCTCCCCATACCCGCCCGTCTGCGGGTCCGGCAGCAGACCGGCGTCCCGGGCCTGGCGTCGAACCTCGCTGCTCTGGGGGTCGGCGATGATCCGCCACAGCTCCTCGAAGGCCTCCGCCTCCGTCAGCCCGGCGTCCAGTGGCCGGGCCACGATGGTCTCGCCCGCCGTGAACACCAGCTCATTGGGGCGCGCCTCGAAGCGGACCAGGGCCGGCTCTCCGGCGAAGGTCCGCAGGGCCGCCTTCACCTGAACCACCGTCTCTCCCGCCTCGCTGCCCCACAGCTGGCGCCGCACCTCCCCGATGATCATCTCCTCCGCCGGAAGCTCGTCCTCCCCCCACTCCCGTCCCTCCGCCACCGGGTAGACTGCGCGGGTGAAGCGCCCCTTCTCGGTCGGGCCGGCGCCGGCCGCCTCCGCCACCGTATCGGCCAGGACCAGCAGCGCCACGATCTCGTCGGTGAGCCGCTCGACCGTATCCGGACGCGCGACCACGCCGCGCACGAGCTCGGTGTCGATCTCAAGCACCGGCCGCCGCAGCGAGAACAGCTTGTGCTGCACTTCCCAATCCTCGCGAACCTGGGCCAGCTGCTTCTGCAGGCGGTCGATCCCCCGGGTGAGCCGCTGCTCCTCAGCCTCGGCCTCCTGCACCCGCTTCAGCGCCTCATCGAGACCGCGTTCGGCTTCTTCAAGCGCCTTCTCAGCGTCAGTCAGGAGGATGTCAGCCTCGCCGAGGCTTTTCCTCGCCGCATCCCGGTCGCGCACGGCCCCGTCGCGCTCACGACCAAGCCGCGCCGCCTGCTCGCGCAGTTGGGACACGCGGGTGCGGGCCTCGGTCAGCCGCCCCCGCGCCTGCTGCAAGTCGCGCGTCACGGTGGCCAGGTCGCGCCGAGTCTCCTGAGCGGCAAGGCCGGCCTGCTGCGCGGCCTTGCGGCTCTGGGTCGCCTGCCGAACCAGACCGTCCCGCTGCTGGGCCATCGTGTCGCGCTCGGCCTGGAGGCTGCCGATCTCCCGGTGCAGGTCGTCGAGGCGGAAGACGGCATCGCGGACTTCATCGAAGAGGAGCGAGGTGACGCCGACGGTCACGCCGGGGATCAGCATCCCCACGACGATCCCCACCAGCCGGGCGGTTGTCCTGGGCCGTAGGCGCAGGAGGCTCAGGCGGCGCTTGCCCAGGCGGT
>VGFB01001234.1 GCA_016869015.1 Armatimonadota bacterium | reverse complement strand
TCCGGCAGCTCGAGGAGCACCTGGTTCAGGAGTTCGAGATACTGCAGGTTGCCCGCCAGCGCCGTTGCCGACTCCATCGAGCGGCCGGGGATGCCAAGCTCGTTGCAGCCGATGACGCAGTACTCCCAGGCGTCCTCCGGCGTCACTCCGACGCCCGCGAAGCCCGCAGCCGTCGGCAGGTCGTTCACGAGCAGCGGCATCGACAGCCCGTTGCACAGCAACTCGGAGGCGCGGCGCTTCACGCGGGGAGCGAGGCCGGCGTGCCACCGGAGGAACACCGGCGGGTCGCCGAGGCGCAGGAGGTTCGCCGCCTCGAGGAAGCACATCGTGAGAGGATTGCTGCAGTCGAGGCCCAGGTGATCGGCGCCGCCGACGGTGATGGTGAGGCTCTTGTAGCCGCGCCCCAGGATGGAGTTGGCGGCGATCTTCAGCATGAACGCCGCCGCGAGCGCCGTCCCCTCCGCCGGATCGAATGCCGCGCACAGAAACGGCGCCAAGGCCCGATCGGGGAGGCCGATGGAGACCGACATCCCGTGGCCCTCGATGGCGATGGCGAGCTGAACCAACGCGATGGCCTGCAGACCCTCGAAGAGGTCGCGGGCCGGGTGCGCAGGCACCTGACGACAGGCGCCGGCAACCCGCAGGTGGGCGTCCCGCAGCCACGGATCGGTCGCGTCTTGCGCCGCGGCCTCGGCCGCCCGGGCGTAACGGCCGGCCCAGTCAATGACCGCCTGCAGCGCGAGGCACATCGATCGGCGATAGAGCTGCCGCTCCTCCGTGCCCTCGCTCGCATGGGCTTGGGCCTCCGCGATCAGCGCCGCCAGGCCGCAATGGACGACGGCCTCCAGATCGACCGCGAGGTGGCCGATTCCAGAGCCGCCTCCGAAGCTCCGCTCCCGCCAGAAGTCGTGCAGGTCCCGGGGGACCTGCCCGTCGAGGATCGCCGCGAGTTCGGGGTGTTCGAACGCCACCTGCGCATCGTGGCTGAAGCCATGCTCGGGGATCAGCATCCACGCGCGCGGTCGGGAGGCGGTGTTGCCCGCGAAAACAGGGTTGGAGCACACGTCCAGGTGCATGTGCCGCAGCACGTGAGCAAACACCTGAGCGCGCCGGAGGGGCGGCGGGTCGTCTTCGTGTTCGCGCCACGCCTCGGTGGCCAGAATGGCGCGGTCGAGGCACACCGTGTCCTCGGCGGCCACAAGGGCGTCCCGGACGGCGCGCACGCGCTCGGTGAGCATCATGGGTCTCCCAGACTCCTGCCCTGCCGCCGTTACTTCGCCGAGATCTCCAGCCCCTCCGGATCGAAGACCACGTTCACGCTCGCGCGCATGTTGGCCGGGTCGCGCACCCACTCGAGGTAGGGTGTCAGTCGGTCTCCGCCGTTGACGCTGTTGTGCGCGAGGACGAGGCTCCCCGGCGGCATCTTGTCGTAGGCCGCCTGCAGGATTTCCAGGTAGATGCCCTTGCCCCGTCCCTTATCGCCGTCCGCGTCAAGGTAGAGGACGTCGATGGGGCCGTGGAAGTCCGCAACTACGTCCAGCGCGTCGGCGGCGAGCACGCGCGCCACGCCGGTCGGGTCGATCGCGCGCACGTTGCGCTCGGCACGTTCCGCCTCGTCGGGCTTGATCTCGACACCGATGAGGGCCTCCGCGTGGTAGCACGCCCCCGGTCCGGCTGCGGCGCCCGCGTTGGAGATGAAGGTGTTGCCACAGAACACGCCGGCCGCGATCATGTTGCGGGGCTGCTTCACGGCATTGATCGCGTAGAGCAGACGCTGCATCCGCGGGGAGATCGCGGTCCACGGGATCTCGAACCGGTCGCGGACCGCCGTGCGGTGGGCCAGGAGCTTCTCGCCGTCGTAGCGGGCGTGGGGGAGGAGGCCTTGCTCGATCAGCAGCGCCAGTGCTTCATCGACGACCTGCACCTCCTGCTCCAGGGGCTCGATGGGCTTGAAGGGCTCCTGGTAGTCCATCCGGTACTCGTTCCAGTCCGCACTGCGGTACTCGCTGGGCAT
>VGFB01001233.1 GCA_016869015.1 Armatimonadota bacterium | reverse complement strand
CTGTTGTACGCCCGCTGGATCACCCATTCGAGCCCCTGGGCGAAGATGTGGGCATTGGCCCGGACGAAGCGGTGGAACGGCTCAACGGCGCGGCTCAGGCGACCCGCAGGCACGGACGACAAGGCTGCGTTGTAGTCGGCGACGAGATCATACGTCATCCCTGCCTCGCACTTGGCTTCGACGAACTCCAGATCGGTGAGGAGGATAGTCAGGTCGTCCCAGCGCTCGGCTTGGGTGAGGATGCGCGGGCCGAAGCGCAGGGCGTAGGCGCGGGAGGTCTGGTCTTGGGGCAGCGCGCGCCAGCCGGTGGCCAGGTCGCGCAGCGAGTCCTGAGCGAACTCGTTCTGGTCGCCGATGAGGCCGGTTGCGTCGGTCAGGATGTGCTCGCGGAAGGTGGGGTGGTAGGGTTCGAACCCGAGCGTCCCGCCCTCCGCCGGCGCGGCGCGGAGCATCGACTGCGCGGCCTGCAGGCCCTGCCGCAGCGTCTCGCGGCCCTTGTCGGTACCGCGGACCACCTGCCGCCGCGTCATCAGGAGGTGCAGCGTGTCCTCGTTCAGCGGCGCCGGGGCGTGGGCGATCGTCACCACCAGCGGCGTCAGGAGCGCCTGCAGCTCGCCGATGCTCATCCGCCGCAGCAGGTCATCGTAGTAGGCGCTGAGGCTGCTCGGCAGCCTGGCCCCCAGGTCCGCGAACCGGAAGTGGCCGGAGAGGATGTCCTGGACCACGTAGCGCACGTACAACGGCAGGCCCTCGGCGCGGTCGACGATGGCCTGCAGGGCCTCGTTGGCGACCTCGTCTCCCGCCTCATGGTCCAACGCCAGCAGGTCGTACTTCCGCGAGCCGACCTCCTCCAGCAGCAGGGCGCGGACGTCATCCCGCGTCATCGCGGGGAGTCCGTCGGGGAAGACGTGTGTGCAGCGGTTCTTCGCGAAGACCTGCGGCAGGTTGCGTTCGGCGCGCCCCGCGCAGAGCCACACTACATTGGGGCGAGTCAGGTGGAAGGGCAACTCGGGGAAGCCGGGATCGAGGCGCTGGATCTCATCGAGTCCGTCGAGCACGAACAGGACTCGGGGCGGGCGACCGCGCGGGTCCTCGGCGGTCAGGTCGCCGACCTCGTCCAACAGCTCGGCGAGCTGCCCCTCAAGCTCGTTCGGGTCCTGCGCCGGAGCAACGTCCGGCTTCTGCAACCACGCGGCGAGGCGTTCCACCGCATGGCGGAAGAACGGTACCCGGCTGCAGCGAGCCGCATCGCCGACCTTGAACCGCCAGGCGATCCGGCAGATGCTCTGCGGGGCGTTGCCGAGGTCGTCGGCCAGCTTCGCCACCAAGAAGCTCTTGCCGATACCGCCCGGCCCGGTGATCCACAGGACGCCGCTCTGCGCGGCCTTGATCGCGGCCTTGGCTTGGGCGACGTCGCCGACCCGTCCCACGAGGGCCGCGGCGTCGGCCCGGATCTCGGCCTCGAAGTCGGACACGAAGCCCGGCTCAGGCCGGACGCGGTCTTCGAGCCGGAACAGGTTGCGGAACTCCTCCAGCACGTCGCGCCGCTCGCCGTGAGGCAGGTCTACACCGAGGGCGGCGTAGAGCAGGCGATCACGCTCGGAGCGGAAGTAGACCAGCGGGCTGTCCGCCTCCGCTTCGCGCGCCCCCTGGAGCGTGGTGCTGCGGGCGCGCCCATAGTCGCACAGGGGCCACAGGTCCAGGGCCCTTCCGCCGCGGAGCAGCACGACGTGCGAGCCGACCTTCGCCAACTCCGCGCGCAGGACGTCGTTGACCTCACAGGGCGACGTCGCGAGGGCCGGCCCCCGGAGACGCTGCGGCTCGGCCCCCAGCACGCAGCAGAGGTCGCACTCTTGCAGAAGGGCCAGCCTCTCGACCAGCAGCGCGAAGCGCGGCTCCCACTCCGCCAGGTACGCCTCGGCCGTTGCGCGAGTCATGCCTCCGCCGTGGGCCAGCTGATTGCGGAGCAGCACGAGGTTCCCGCCCTCGGAGGGGCCCTGCAGGGCGGGCAGCAA
>VGFB01001232.1 GCA_016869015.1 Armatimonadota bacterium | reverse complement strand
ACGACCACGCGCCCGCAGTCGCCCTTGTGGGCCGCCGGGTCGCGCGCGGGGAGCATGGCCCGCGCCTCGGCGGCGGTCGTCAGGTTGGTGCAGAGGCGCTCGTCTTCGAGGAGCGCGCGAGGGATGCCGATGTCGGCGATGCGAATGTCGCCGCAATGGGCGTGGCCGGGGTAGGTGTACAGGCCGATCTTGGGTAGGGCGAAGGTGACGGTGACGTCCGCGCGCACGGCCTCGCCGAGCACGGAGCCGTCGTTGCCGGAGATGCCGCTGGGGATGTCGATGGCGATGATCGTGCCGGCGCAGCGCTGCGTGGCCTTGATCGCGACCAGCGCCGGTCCCTGCACCGCGCCCTTCGTGCCCGTGCCAAGAATCCCATCGACAAGGAGGTCGGCTTCCTCCGCCGCGCGGTTGAGGACCCGGGGCGAGGGGGCCTCGAGGATCGGCACTCCGGCCCGCCGGGCGATGGCGAAGCTCGCCTGAGCATCGCCCCGCGGCCCCGCGGCCTCGGCCAGCAGCAAGGCCTGAACGTCCGCGCCCCGATCGTGCAGGCGGCGCGCCACCACCAGGCCATCCCCGCCGTTGTTGCCCCGCCCGCAGATGATCCGGATCCGCGAGCCACGTCCCGCAAGTTCCTCCACCGCCGCCAGGACCTGTAGCCCGGCGTTCTCCATCAGCACCATGCCGGGAATTCCATACTCCTGGATCGCGGCCTCATCGATCGCCCGCATCTCTTCGGCGGTGCAGAGCTTCATGGCTCGCCACTCCGGGTCTCGGGTCTCGGGTCTCGGGTCTCGGGTCTCGGAAACGGCGGGGGGCTCTGAGCCTGAGACGCCGTCAGACATGCAGCGGCGTGCCGAGGGCGACGTGAGCGGCCTCGGCGACCACTTCGGGCAGGGTCGGATGGGCGTGGATCGTCTCGGCGACGTCCCCGAGGGTCAGCTCGTGGTGAACCGCCAGCGTGATCTCGGCGATGAGCGCGCTGGCGCTCGGGCCGAAGATCGCGCCGCCCAGCACGCGCCCCGAGGCCGCGTCGGCCACCAGCTTCACGAAGCCCTCGCGCTCCCCGGCGCCGATGGCCTTCCCGTTCGCGCGGAAGGGGAACTTGCCGACCGAGATGTCGAGCCCCTGCTCGCGCGCGTCGCGCTCCTTCAGGCCCACGGACGCAACCTCCGGCCACGTGAACACACAGGCGGGCACGGCCTTGAGATTGACGAACCCGTCGTGACCGAGGGCGTTCTCCACGGCCGCGAGGGCCTCGTGGGAGGCCTGGTGCGCGAGGCCGATGCCGCGCAGGCAGTCGCCCACGGCGTACACGCCCGGCGCGGAGGTCTCGAAGCGCTCGTTCGCCATGATCCGCCCGCGGTCGGTCTCGATGCCCGCCGCATCCGCCCCCAGGTTGTCGGTGAAGGCCCGGCGCCCGGCGGCCGTCATCACCTGGCTCGCCTCCAGCTGCTTCTCCGCGTCCTCCGCCTGGTATGTGAGGCGATAGCCCCCGTCCGTCGCCTCGATGGCCCGGCAGCGCGCTCCGGTGTGGATCTTGATGCCCCGCTTCTTCAGGGACTTGGCCAACTCCGCCGTGACCTCCTCGTCCTCCGTGGGCATGATGGTGGGGAGCATCTCCAGCACGCTGACCTTCGCACCAAGCCCCGCGTAGATGAACGCCCACTCCAGCCCGATCGCCCCGCCGCCGATGATCGCGATGCTCTCGGGGATCGCGGTCAGCTTCAGGGCGTCGTCGCTGGTCAGGAGGCCCGGCAGATCAGCGCCGGGGATCGGGAGGATGAACGGCACGGAGCCGGTGGCGAGCACGATCTTGTCGGCCGTCACGCCGACGGAGCCTTCAGCGCTCTGCACCTCGACGTCGCGCGGCGAGCGCAGCGTTCCGTGGCCGCGGAAGACGGTGACCCCGTTCTTCTGCATCAGCCCCTCGACGCCGGAGACCAGCTGCTTGACGCAGCGGTCGGCGTGCTTGCGCATCTTGTCGAGGTCCAGGCCGTTGATCTGAGCCTCGATGC
>VGFB01001231.1 GCA_016869015.1 Armatimonadota bacterium | reverse complement strand
GGGCGCGGGGCCACCGCTCACGACCGGGCAACCCAACCGGAGATACCCGACAACCCATTTGCAGAACTTGACGCACACAACTCCGAGCACGCTCGGCCCCTACAACGGCCCCCGCCGGACCCCGGCCCGCCCGACCACGCCGCCTCGCCGGAACTCAACGTCGCGAATCCCCGTTCAGGGCGCGACGGCCAGCCGGAAGCCCGAGTAGTAGCTCTCGCCCCATGGGCCCTCGCCGTAGCGGTAGCCGCTGCGGCATTGACCGGCGAAGCTGTTCCAGGCCCCGCCGCGCAGGATCCGCCACTCCCCGTTCTCGGGGCCTACCGGATCCTCCGACGACAGCGTGGTGTCGTAGCCGTCGGTGTACCAGTCGCCGCACCACTCGAACACGCTTCCGGCCAGGTCGAGGGCGCCACACCACGCCGCCCCCTCCGGGAAGCGCCCGACATCACCCAGGTGCTTCGCCAGGGTCTTCACCTTGAAGTCCGTGCCCGGCGGCCCCAGTACGGTTCGTCTCCAGGTCTCCAGCGAGAGCTCGTCGGGTAGCGGAGCCTGCGCCCAGAACTCCGCGCTGTTGCACCGCGTGGGGTCCCAGTCCGCTCCCCATGGGAAGGCGCGGTGCTCGGGCCCGCGGGCGGCCCACTCCCATTGTGCCTCCGTCGGCAGCGCCCCGTGAGCCCACTCGGCGTACGGCTGTACCGCCTCCCAGTGCACGAACACGACCGGCATGTTCGGCAGCGCCTGGAGCTCGTCCCAGTACTCCTGAGGATCGGTCTCGGTGGCGGCCAGATACGCGGCCCACTGGCCGACCGTCACCTCATGCTTGTACAGCCAGCAGCCCTTGGTGAGGGCGACCTCGTGTGCCGGAAACTCGTCCGTGATGTTCGCCAGCCGCTCCTCGTCCCAGGCGTTCTTCTGCCAGACCGCCTCGATCTCTTCCTTGGTGCTGCCCATGACGAACTGCGCGGCCGGTACCCACACCATCTCTGCGCCGTCGACCGGGTTCACCACGAAGCGATCCGGGTACACCTCATCATCACTTCCCCAGCCCAGCGTAGCGGGGGTCATCCCCGCCTCGAAGGCTGGTGCACCGTGCCCGAGGTGCGAGTTCACTTCCTGGGCGACGACCGCCGCGGAGCCCACCGCGCCCAGCATCACCGCCATCACGACCAGGGTCTGACGCATCGAGCTGTCCTCTCCCTGCGGGTGTCCGCCAAGCCGCTCGGGCCGGTCGTCGCCAGCCGGAGGGCGCCTGTCCCCGGCATCGGGGGAGGCAAGGGCGGTTGGGGCAATGTGGGCTGGAACACCGAGGGAGCGGCATCCGCCTCCGCCGCGTGACGTCGATCGGCGGTCGGACTACCATCCGTCGCAGCTGATCAGGGCCTCGAGCGCCTTCCGCGGGCGCGGGTCAGGGCGTTCGGCCGGGGCGCCCAGGGGCGTGAGGCACACGACGCGCCAGTTAGCCGGAATGCCAAGTACCCTCTGCACGGCCGCCTCCTCAAACGCGCCGATCCAGCACGTTCCAAGGCCCAGCGCCGCCGCCGCGAGCGTGAGGTGATCGAAGACGATCGCCGTGTCGATGGCGAAAGTGTTCAGCCAGCCCGCCTGCTTCGGGTACGATTCGGCCTCCAGCGCGCACCCGACCAGCACCACCGGGGCCTGGCCCACGAACTTCTGGCCCTTGCAGGCCTCGACGAGCTGCTCCCGTAGAGCGGCGTCCTTGACGACGACGATGCGGAAGGCCTGGTTATTGCAGGCGGTGGGCGCCAACCGGGCGGCCTCCAGAACCGTGGCGAGCGCCTCCTCGGGCACGGAGTCCGGAAGGTACTTGCGAATGCTGCGACGGGAGCGGATGGCTTCCATCAGTTCCATGGTCTGGCACCTCCCTGGCGTTTGCCTCCTTCAACAGCGGGTTCGCCCCGGCCTCCTCCGGCGAGAGGGACCAGGCCAGGGGGCCTGGAATAGGCGGGGAACTGACAGGAGGGCCGCCATGAGAGTCGCGGTGATCGGAGTCGGGCACTG
>VGFB01001230.1 GCA_016869015.1 Armatimonadota bacterium | reverse complement strand
TGGGCCTCCGACGAGGGGTTGTACTCAACGCCCCGCTCCAGGGACAGCCACGCGACATGGAACTTGTACGCGATGTGCGCCAGGTAGAACACAATGGCCGTCGCATTCACGGCCACGAGGGTCGCGACCCAGTCCACCACAGCCCCGGCCGCGAGCACTGCGGCTCCCGCCGCCAACGCCAGGCCCTGCGCGAGGGTCAGGGTTGCCGCCGCCGATAGCTCCGGGTGCTCGCGGGAGAACCGCAGCGGGTCGATTGTCCGGTCCGGCGGGGGCCACTGCTCCAACGGAGACACCTGCATCGCGACGCTGGTGGGCCGGTCTACCTCGGCCTGCGGCTCACAGATTCCTCTTGCACGATCCGGCCGCAAAGTTCCGTTCGGCCCGGAAAGACAGCCTTGCGCCCCCGGAGACAAGCGCGTCAACCGGGGGCGCACGGAACGGGCACAACCGGAGTAGAGCCCTTACGGCGTGGGCGGCGCAGGCTCTCTCACGGACTTGATCTTCAGGGCGTATTCATCGGGGACGAACAGGATCGACCCGCCCAGTTGCTCCACGACCCACTTCGGCGAGACGAACAGCACGCCGTCCCGCAGGAGGGGGGCCTGATCGAGCGTGGCCTCCCCCTGTTCCGCGCCGCGCGTCACGCGCGCGCTTGGGTTGTCCACCTGCACGACAAGCTCCACGTCGCCCTTCTTCACCTGCAGGACGTTGTCACTCCACTGCGGTGGACCGAACCACTTCGCCTCGGCACCCAGGGCGGCCAACAGCGGATCGGCCGGGACGACGGCGCGATTGGACCCGGGGACGACGAACGGCGGCGTTCGCAACTGCAGCGGTGTCCCATCCACGATCACCTGAAGCGCCTTGGCCCGCGCGTACTCATCGGTCAGATAGGCGTACTCGGACTGCTGGATCGAGATCGTCGCCCGACGGATGATCCCCCGGAGGACAGCTTCCTTCGACACGCCCTTTGCGGCCCTCAGCTTACCGCGGATCCCCGAGGCCGCCTCGGTCAGGCTGACCTGCGAGCCCGGCTCCTTGCCCTTCACCCAGATCACGTAGCCCTTGCCGTCGGCCTCGATGGGCTCGTGGACCTTCCCCACCTCGGAGGCGAAGGCGGCGGTGCGGACTGTCTCCGGCTCGATCTGCTCGTGGCTCAACCAGCCCCAGTAGCCCCCCTCGGCCGCGTGCTCGTCGATCGAGACCGCCTGGGCAACGACGGCGAAGTCCTCCTCCTTCAGCCGCTCGAAGGCCCCCGCGGCCGCCCGGATGTCCGGAGCGGTGATCCCATAGAGCTCGACGCGCGTCGGCTTCGTGAACTCGCTCAGATGGCTGTCGTAGTAGGCCTTGACGGCCTCATCGCTGATCTCACCGACCTCATCGACGATGCGGTCGAGCAGCAGCTGTGTCTTCACCTCTCGGCGCAGCGCCGCCAGCGACAGGCCGCGCTCGTGAAGCATCTCCGCGAACGCCTCGTCATTGGGGTACTGCGTGGCCTTCATCCGGTCGATGTGCGCGTCGACCTCTGCATCCTTGAAGGCGATCCGCAGCCGGTGCGCCTCCTGCACCACAAGCCGCTCCTCAATGAGCCGGCGCAGGGCGTCGGCGCCCGAGAAGGCCTTCAACGTGGCGAGCCAGTCGTCCGCGGTGATCGCCGCCGACCCGACCGTGGCCATGGGCGGAGGCGGGGGTGGTGGAGCCGGTGCGGGGGCGGGAGCGGGCTCTTGTGCGAGAGCGATCAGCGGAACCAACAGCGGGAGACACAGCAGGAGGACGGTCGGACGCGCGCGGCGGATCACACGAACTCCCCCTTCGGCGCCCAGGCGGCATGACGAAGCCCGGGGGCCCACCAGGCTTGATTCTGCGGCCTCGGAACTGCTGGCGATTATAGGCTCGGGGCCAGAGGCGTGTCAAGGAACGCAGGCTCTTGCGATAGCCCGCGCCGTGCAGGTGGGTTGGCACCGGTCGGACGGCGAGCTGGGTCTCGCCAGCGGTCGCGGGCGGTTGTCGGGAGGCGCCGAGC
>VGFB01001229.1 GCA_016869015.1 Armatimonadota bacterium | reverse complement strand
GAGTCACAGAGATAGACGGGCAGTTCGGCCTTCTGCATCTGGACGTGGCGGAGGAGGTGGCGGATGGAGAGGAGGTAGTTGGTGCGGGCGGCCATGACGGCGAGGGGGTTCAGGTCAAAGCCGATGATATTGCTGAGAATCCTGCGCGCTAGTTCCGCCTCATCGAAGCCGCACTGGTGGCGGTTCTGCTCGAACCACTTCAGCACGCGGTTGAGGGCCATGACGAGGAAGGTGCCCGAGCCACAGGCGGGGTCGAGCAGTCGCTTGTCGGGGTTGCCGTCGTAGTCCAGTTCGTTGAGGGTGAGTTCGGCGAGCCAGTCCGGGGTGTAATACTCGCCAAGGTCGTGGCGGACGGACTTGGGGAAGAGGTTCTGGTAGAGCATCTTAAGCAGGTCGCGGCTTTCGGCGGGTTCCACGCTAAGGGTGGTGGGGTCGAACTCGACGAGCTCGCGGACGAGGTTGCGCACGACGCGGGCCATCTGCGGGTCCCAGGCAGAGAGGTACCACGAGAAGATGTCGCCCTCGAGGAAGTTGCGGATGCCCATCATCGTCCAGATGCCGCCCTGCTCGAGTCTCCTCATCTCCTCCAGGAGGGCGTCATCGGTCGCGGCGGCGTGGGCCTGCTTCATGGCCGAGAGGCCGATGGGGCTCAGTGAGGAGACGATCTCGGCGGCGAGGAACTTGATGAAGATGGCGTAGTAGGTGTGCACCGAGAAGAGCATGGCGGAGGGCTGGGCCTTGGTCAGGCCGTAATGGGCGGCAAGTCTGTCGATCTTGGCGTTGCGGCCCTCGACGTCGTAGCCGCAGACCTCACCGAAGAGGATCCTCCACTGACCGAAGAACGTCTTGGCCTTGGGGTTGTCAGTGGCGGTGATGGTCTCGTAGATGTGGCGGACACCCTCCTGGGCCAGGTTGCTGTCGGAGCCGAACCTGGCGGCGAGGTTGTCGGGGGTGAAGGAGGGGCCTTGCGCGCCGAGTGAGAGGAGGGCGCGGAGCAGAACCTCGACGGCGTAGGGCGACGCGGGTACAGGCCCGGTGACTTCCTGCTGCTTGCCCCGATGGCGGACGAAGACGAGGCGCGCGCCGTCGCACCCGACGCCGAAGAGCCGCTCTGGAGCGATGGCCTCCCCTTTGCGGAAGTCATCGAAGCGGCGGCGGAGTTGCTTGAGGACAGCCTCGGCTCCGGGCGAATGCTGGTGGTCGCCGAAGCCCGCCTTGCGGGGGTCCTTGTACTCGATGATGACCTTGCCGTACTTGGAGTCGATGCGGCCCCCGGCGAGCCCGTACTCGTGGAGCCCCACGTGAGGCATCCCGGCGGCCTGGAGGAACGCCTCCAGGAGCTTGTTGACCTCGTGGCGCACATCCTCTTCGGAGCGCGCCGCGGCCGCGATCTCCGCCATCTGTGCCGAAATGGTGGCCGAGTGGTCCAGGATCACTTGTTCGATGTTCGCCATACCTGACCCTTCGGCCGACCGCCTGCCGACACCTCCCACCCGGCACGTCTTGGCGCGCGAACGTGCGGTGCCTGCGCCCGGAAAGGCCTTGCGCGCAGGCGCCGCGAACCCACGCCCCAGACCAACGCCACGGAGGCGCCCTAATGTTGATGGTCCTGATCTCGCTGGCCGCCGCCATCGCTCTATGCATACCGGGCCACGCGGCCCTTACCCTCGCCCGCGAGGGCAGGACGGACTACCGGATCGTGTTGTGTGACGACCCGATCCCGGCCGAGGAGACGGCCGCGCGCGAACTGGCCGAGCACCTGAAGTTGGTGACCGGCGCCGAGTTCCCGATCGGGGGATCGGCGCCGGGCAAGGCGATCCTCGTCGGCGGCCCGGCTGAGGGCGTCGACATGGCCTCCCTGAAGCACGATGGCATCGTGATGAAGACGCGGGGCGACGCCTTGGTGCTCACGGGCGGTCGTCCGCGCGGCACGTTGTACGCCGTCTACACGTTCCTGGAGGACGTGGTCGGCATCCGGTGGTGGACGGCCGGCGAACGCTTCATCCCGCAGAGGCCGACGCTCGAG
>VGFB01001228.1 GCA_016869015.1 Armatimonadota bacterium | reverse complement strand
TGTGGGATGAACGTTCGGCCCCAGGTCGATCACGCCGATCGCCGGCCGCGCGCCGGGCCAGTCGCGCGGGGCCTTGCCGGCCAGTTCGGCGGGCGGCGCGACCCGCACCAACCCGGGCCGCGACGGTAACCGGAAGGCGATCTGGTTGCCCTCGCGGGTCGCCCCCAACGTTGTCCCGTCATCGAGGGTCAGCGCGAGGCGCGCCCCCGCGCCCTCGGGCAGCTCCACCCGCACCGCTTGCTCCGCCGGCGCGTAGACCCACAGCTCCGCGCCGTCGCCCGAGCGCTCCGCAATGTAGGAGCTGACCCGGCCCTCGGCGTCCGCGCTCTCGCCCGCAACGAGCCCCTCCGCCGTCGCGCGGAAGCCGTAGGGCACCAGTCCCTCCCGCCCCTGCGGCCCCAGGTTCGCGGCCACACTCACCGGCCCGTAGGTCGCCCGAACCACCCCGTCATGCTCCGGCGTCGGGTTCGGGCCCCGGTCGTGCGCGAAGGCGACCACGGGCTCGCCGACATACCGCGCGCAGACCGACTTCTGCACCCGGTCCAGCCACTGCAGCCATTCGCGCGGCGCGTCGTGTTCGAGGCCGGCCGCGCCGGTCGTGTAGCTCATGCAGAAGCCCAGCCCCAGCGTCCAGGCCATGACCTCCCGGTTGGTCACGAACTGGCCGAGGTCATGATAGAGCATCGCCGCCTTGTCGTGGGCGATGTGCTGTGCGAGAGGGTAGAGCTCCCAGGTGTCGGGCGGCGTGGTGTGCTTCATCAGTGTCCGCCACACCGGGCCGCCCTCCGTCGGCACGATCGCCCAGCTCATTCCGCAGAGCTGCGATTCGTAGTTCACCACCCGGTCCCAGCCGCTCTCGGTGGACAGCGGGACCGTCCGGCTGTCCTCCGCCACCATCGAGAGCAGCCCCTCCGAGTACGCGTAAGGCGTCGGCGAGGCGGGGTTCGTGTCGTACTGCCAGCCGCGCGCGCCGCATTGGTCCTGGAACAGGATGTCGACCGGGTACTCCTCGGTGAACTGCTTCAGCGTCACCGCATTCGCCGCGCGTACTGCCGGGTGCCAGTGGCACACCGTGTAGCCGTCGTTGGTGCCGTACCGCTCGTAGGACAGCTCGCCCGCGAGCGTCCTGAGCAGCGGGCCGGTCCCCTCGCGCTCGAAGGTCGGCCCCTTGGGGTGATCACACCACCAGGTGGGGTTCGTGTAGGGCATGACGAGATGCCCCAGCTCACGGCAGCGCTCGAAGAGGGTCTTCAGCTCCTCCGCCGTGCCGAAGCTCTCCCGGGGCGGCAGATGGTCGGGGTACTCCTTGTCGAACCCGCCCTTGAGGTAGTCGGCGAAGTGCACCTGCGTCGGCACGGGCAGCCGGTCCAGGTACTTCATCTTGTCCGCGCACGGCCCGGCGTAGTAGAGCAACACCGACCGCTTGAACCTGCCCAGGAGCTCCGGCGTCATCTTCTCTTCGAGCCGCCGCCGGATGGCGTTGGCCTCGCAATAGGCCCTCAGGCCGGCGTCGGGCGAGTTGCCGACCGTCATCCGGACGGTGGGCGCGCGCCACGTCTCCCCGGGCTTCACGTGCGTGGCAAACGGGCGGTCACAGTAGCCGCCCCGCTCGTCGCCGCCGCAGCGGAGGTTGCCCGGCACGAAGATCGCTTGCGGATCGGTCGCGCCGGCCCACGGCTCATGGGTCTGCGGCTGCACGCGGTAGACCGACGCGCTGCCTCCCTGTGCGTCCAGGTGGAAGAAGTCGGCGAAGGCGTCCGGATAGGGCGACCCGTGGCTCAGATACCGGATCGGCTGCATCGCGTAGAAGAACGGGTACCCGCCGGTCTCGAACCAGTTGCCCCCAGCTCGTACATAGGCCCCCGCCGCCTCGACCGTCGCAGCCATTCCTCCCTCGATCGGCGCGGGCGCCCATTCGCCGTAGGGGTTGAGGATCGCAACGAAGTCGGAACCACGCGCCGCGGAGAGGACCTCGTCAGGAGTCGTGAGCTCAGCGAAGGCCAGACCCGCCGTCTCGGCTACGGGCCGC
>VGFB01001227.1 GCA_016869015.1 Armatimonadota bacterium | reverse complement strand
CGCCTCGCCGACTACGAGGCCGCGATCTCGGATGATACGGCCCTCCTCCTCCGGGTGCACACGAGCAACTTCAAGATCGTCGGCTTCACGGAGCAGGCCTCCCTCGCCGAACTGGTCGAGCTAGGCAACCGCAACTTCATCCCCGTGATGGACGACATCGGCTCGGGGGCGCTGATCGACCTCTCACCGTTCAGCTTCCCGGATGAGCCCTCCGCCCCCGCCAGCATCCGGGAGGGGGCCGACCTGGTCTGCGCCAGCGGCGACAAGCTGCTGGGCGGTTGTCAGGCCGGCCTGATCCTGGGCCGAGAGGAGCTGGTCTCGGAGCTGCGTCACAGCCCCCTCTACCGGGCGTTGCGGGTGGACAAGCTCGCCCTGATCGTGCTGGAGACGACGTTGCGCCTCTACCTTGACCCGGCGACACTCCTGGAGGCCAACCCGACGCTGCGCATGATCGCGGAGCCCCTCGAGGCCTGTGCCCGTCGCGCCGCCCGCATGGCGCGCGCGATCCGTCGCACCTGCCCCCCGGCGGACGTTGTGGTCGGGGGTTCGCACGCCCAGATCGGTAGCGGCTCCTTGCCCGGGGAGCGCCTGCCGACCAAGGTGGTCGCCGTCCGGCTGCCGGATCTGACCGCCGATGAGCTGGCTCGCCGCCTGCGTCTCGCTGAGCCGGCGGTCTTCAGCCGCATCCGTGACGACCGCGTCCTCCTCGACGCAAAGACCGTCCTCCCCGGCGAAGCGACGGCGATCGGGGAGGCGTTCCGGCACCTGACCTGAGCGCGGCGATGGCTGACCCTCTCCCCTCCTCCCTGCCTCTGCGCGACAAGGTCGTCTACTCGTCGGGGTACTTCGGCGTGAGCCTGCTGTCGGGGCTGTTCATGCTGTGGGCGAGCTACCGGTACGGAGAGCTGTTCACCGGGGGGCAGAAGGCGTTCGTGGGAATCGCGTTACTTGTGGCGCGGTTCGCCGATGCGCCGGTCGATCCGCTCGTTGGGTGGTGGAGTGACCGCACGCGGACGCGGCTGGGCCGGCGGCGGCCCTTCATTGCGTACGGCGCGGTGCCCCTCGTGGCCCTGTTCGCATTGGTCTGGGCGCCGCCGGCCGGCGTGAACAGCGTGTGGAACATCGTCTGGCTGCTGGGGATCGGTACCGGCTTCTTCGTGCTCTTCTCCGTCGTGGTGAACCCCTACCTGGCGATGCTGCCGGACATCGCGCGGTCGCCGGAGGATCGGGTCTCCGTGGCCACGCTGCTGGCGGCCTTCGGCCTGGGCGCGCAGATCGCGGCGATGATCGGAGGCTCCCTCCTGGCCGGGCGGACGGGCAGCTTTGCGCTAACCGTGGCGGTCACGTGTCTCGTGGCCCTCGCGTGCCTGCTGCTGCCGTTGGGCGTGCGCGAGAGGGAAGCCGGGACCTCCAAGGGGCTGGAGGAGCTACGCCTGAGCCACGCCCTCCGGCAGACGCTCGCGAACCGGCCGTTCCGCGTGTTCCTGTTCAGCAAGTGCCTGTACTGGGTGGGGGTCCACACGGTCCTGGCGGTCGCCCCCTTCCTGGTGCGCGGGGTGCTCGGGTTCAGCGGCGAGGGCGACGTGCAGATGCAGACAGCCTACCTGCTGGCGTGTGCGTCGGCGCCGGCCTTCGTGTGGTTCGTCGCCATCGGGCCCTTGACGCGGCGCTTCTCGAAGCGGACCGTGTCGCTGGCCGGCCTGGCCACGCTGGCGGTGCTGGCGCTGCTGCTGACCACGGTCGGCCTCGCACCCCTCTCCCCCACGCTCTGGGCCCGGCTCATCATGGGCGTCGGATCGTTCACGGTCGCCGCGCTGTTCTCGGTCCCCAATGCGATCCTCGCGGAGATCGTGGACCTGGACGAGCGGGTAACGGGAATGCGCCGGGAGGCGACCTTCTTCGGCGCGCAGGGCTTCTTCGTGAAGGCGGCGTGGGGCGGGTCGTCGCTGCTGGTCATGGCCGCGCAGGGCCTGTTCCACGCCGATCCGGCGCTGGCAGTGCGAGTGTCGCTACTCGCGGTCGCGGCCGTGTCTG
>VGFB01001226.1 GCA_016869015.1 Armatimonadota bacterium | reverse complement strand
TGCGCGTCGCTGGACGAGCTTTGCGGCCTGGACATCGACGCCATCGCGATCATCACGCAGCACTGGCTCCACGCGCCCCAGTCGGTGCAGGCGTTGCGGGCGGGCAAGCACGTCTACTCGGCCGTCCCGACGGCTCACAGCCTCGAGGAGTTGGGCGAGCTCGTCGGCGCGGTGAAGGAGACGGGCCGCGTCTACATGCTGGGTGAGACGAGCTACTACTACCCTTGCGCCATCTACTGCCGCGAGCGCTTCCGAGCCGGGGACTTCGGGCGGATCGTCTACGCCGAGGGGGAGTACTACCACGACTGGGATCACGGTCTCTATGACGTGGCGAGGTGGCGTGGGGGCGAGCGGTGGCGCGAGCTGGCCGGCGGCCCGCCGATGTACTACCCGACGCATTCGACCAGCCTGATCGTCTCGGTGACCGGGGCGCACATGACCCACGTCTCGTGCTTCGGCGTCGTGGACGAGCACGAGGACGGCATCTACCGTCCGGACGCGAACCGGTACGGCAACGTGTTCAGCAACGAGTCCGCCTTGTTCCGCATGTCGGACGGCAGCGTCTTTCGGCTCAACGAGTTCCGGCGCATCGGACATCCCGGAACCGTGCGGATGAGCCTCCACGGAACGCTGGGCAGCTATGAGGAGCAAGCGAACGCGCAGGTCTGGGTCACCAAGGACGCGGGGGAGATGACCGACCTTGGCGACCTGTTGGCGTGCCGCGGAATTCCGGCGAGCGAGGTGGTCGGCGAGATGGGGAAGGTCACCTCAGCGGACGGCACGCACGCCGAGGCGTCGCGCGTGCATGATCTCGCCCGGCTGCCGAAGGAGTACCTCGGGCTGCCCAACGGGCACAACGGCTCCCACCAGTTCCTCGTCGACGACTTCGTGCGCGCCTGTGCGGAGGGTACGTCGCCGCCCAATGACGTCTGGCAGGCCGCTCGCTACATGGCGCCGGGGCTGATCGCCCACGAGTCCGCGAAGCGTGGCGGGGAGCTGTTGGCGGTGCCGGACTTCGGGGACGGCAACGGCAGGGGAACAGGATAGGCAGGACAGCGGCCGGGGCTTGGCGTTTTGCAGGACGCGCCCCAACCAGCTAGGTACGGTGTCCCCGCAACCCCGGGCGTTCGCAATCCCGGGGCATCCTCAGGCCTCGCCTCTGGTCACCGCGTCGGCCCAGCGGACGACGCGGGCCGCGATGGCAGTTGCCTCCTGCAGCTCATCCGCTGTGACCGGCTCAGACAGCCGTGGATACCGGCTTTCGGAGGCGAAGACCGTGAGGGTGAAGCAGCTCTTCACCGCGTCGGGCACGGTGAGGCCCTTGCGCTCAAGCCCGGTGATGAGTTCCTCCAGATCGTGAACGGACCGGAACGCCCAACCTCTATGCACGTAGACGGCCTTCACCGCCTTCTCAGCGGCCTGCTGGGCATGGTAGCACAGGTCCTCGCGGAACCCGCCCTCCGGCAGAGGCGCGCTCGCCAGCGCAAGGTCGCCCCGGGCGCGCTCCAGCCAGTGTGACGGAGAGCCGGGAGCAAGCCTATCCGGCGGCATACACCTCACGCCCCTCCCGCAGCGCAGGATACATCACCAGCGACGGGTTGTCGGCATGATCGCGCACGTCTGCCTCAGTCACCACGACGACATCCTTGGCTACTCCCAACCCGCCGAGGGCCTTGTAGATGGCCTGGGCCGTGTGGCGGCGATGCGTGCCGTCAGGCATCACCACCAGCAGGTCGAGGTCGCTGTCCGGCCCGCTCTGACCCCGCGCGGCGGACCCGAACAGGATGATCCGCGTGGGCCGAACCGCAGCTGCAATGCGTTCGACGACGGTGGCGATCACCTCCTCGGAACTCCGGGGAGCAGTCTCCACCGTGACCTCCTCGTGTCTGGAATCCCAAGCTCCGGGGACTCTAACCCTGGCCCCCGACCTGACTCAGGGAGACAGCTCACCGCCGACCCACTACGGGCGGTTGCCTCGGTCCACTTCGGGGGCAAGGGCAGTGACACCTGCCGACGCACGGCCTCGGCCGGCACG
>VGFB01001225.1 GCA_016869015.1 Armatimonadota bacterium | reverse complement strand
ACCCGAACAAGGACAAGCGCCGGACGTGGTGGCGGCGGCAGAAGTCGGCCACAACCTGCGGCGGGATCGCGACGGTCTCAGCCATGGCTGCTCCCTCCCCTCGACTGGCGCCCCGCGGGTGTCGGGCTCCAGGCGTTCTCAGCGGTCCTCCTTCGCCGCCAGCTTCTGGCGGGCGGCTTCGACGAGGTCGCCGACGGTGGTGATCTCCTTCACCTCGGCATCGGTGATCTCGACGCCGAACTCCTCCTCCAGCGCGAAGATCAGCTCCACGCCCTCGATGGAGTCCAGCCGGAAGTCCTCGGCCAGCTTGGCGTCGAGCTTCACGGCGTCGGCGGCCACGTCGAACTGGTCGGTCAGGACCTTCGTGATGCGGACCACGATGTCATCGGTCATCTAGGCGTCCTTTCCCTCGCGCGCGTACCGGCGAAACGCCACACACGCGTTGACGCTGCCGAATCCGAAGGAGTTGGACAGCGCAAGGGCGACGGTTGCGGGTCGGGCCATGTTGGGCACGCAGTCCAAGTCGCACTCGGGGTCGGGCGTCTCGTAGTTGATCGTGGGCGGCAGGACCTGTCGGTCCAGGGCCAGGCAGCACACGGCGGCCTCGATGGCGCCGGCGGCGCCGATGGTGTGGCCCGTCATCGACTTGGTGGAGGAGACGGGGACGGTCGAGGTGTGCTCGCCGAAGACGGTCCGGATGGCGCGCGTCTCGGCCAAGTCGTTGGCCTGGGTCGAGGTGCCGTGGGCGTTGATGTAGTCGACCTGGCGCGGTGAAGCCTGCGCGTCGGCCAGGGCTGCGCGCATGGCCGCCGCGGCGTCGTCGCCGCTGGGATCAGGCATGACCATGTGGTACGCGCCGCTGGTCAGGCCGTACCCGGCCAGCTCCGCGTAGACGCGCGCCCCTCGGCGCAGCGCGTGCTCCAGCTCCTCGAGGATGAGCACCGCCGCGCCCTCGGACATCACAAAGCCGTCGCGGTCCTTGTCGAAGGGGCGACTGGCCCGCTCCGGCTCGTTGTTGCGCGTCGACATCACGCGGAGCGCGCAATAGGCGCCGAAGGTCGTGCGGGTCAGGGGCGCCTCGACGCCCCCGGTGAACACCACGTCCGCCTCGCCGTGCTGCACCTTGCGGAGCGCCTCGCCGATGGCGTGGTTCCCCGAGGCGCATGCCGTGGAGATGACGAGGTTCGGCCCCTTGAGGTCGTGCTCGATCGCGATGTGGGCGGAGACGGCGTTGGGCGCGATGCGCGGCACCGCATAGGGGTTCTGCCGTCGCGGCCCGGCGTCGCAGTTCACGATCATCTGCTCCTCGTGAAACAGCACACCCCCAAGGCCCGAGCCGAGCAGGCAGCCGAGGCGGTGCGGGTCCTCGGCGGTCGGGTCCAGGCCGCTGTCGGCCACCGCCATGCGACTGGCCACGACGCCCAGTTGGGCGAACCGGTCGATGTGCTTGAGCTGCTTGTGGTCGAAGTGCTCGTCCGGACGGTAGTCATCGACTTCGCCGGCGATCCGGCAGGTGTACTCCGCCGGATCGAAGGCCGTCAGACGGCCGATGCCCGAGCGCCCGTCTGTCGTGGCCGCCCAGAACGCCTCGGTACCGAAACCGTTCGGCGCGATCACGCCGAGACCCGTCACAACCGCTCTGCGTAAGGTCATCTGTGAATCCGTCCCGTGAAGTCACGAAAGACGCGGCCCGCGCCCAACGCGCGAGAGGGCCGCGCCTCTGCCCCCGGCAAGACCGTTCGGCGACGCTTCGCCGGACGAAGGGCTCTCACCTGCTCTCACAGCCCGCCGCCGTTACGAGCCACTCCCACATGCCCTGCGCCTCGCGCGCGCCGCCCGGCCACGCGTTGGGGTCGGCGGCGCCCGAGACCCACACCGGTCTCGGCGCACAGGCCCGGGCGAGGTCGGGCAGGTCGCCCAGCGTCACGAGATGAGAGGCGACGGGCTCGGAGCGGCCGGAACGGTACGTGGCGCCGATCTCCGGCGCGGCGACGAAGGCGATCCCATCATCCATCGCCCCCGCCACCAAGGCCACG
>VGFB01001224.1 GCA_016869015.1 Armatimonadota bacterium | reverse complement strand
GACCCCACCAGCGTCCCGGTGGGAGGGAACCGCAGCTCGAGGGTCATCGCCTCCGTGGTGGATACGCTGGGGAACCCCGCGCCGAACGGCACCGTCGTGGAGTTCTCGATCACCAACCAGGCCCAGCTGCCCTCGGCCACGATCACGCAGTCGGCCTCCACGACGGGCGGCACGGCCACGGCGATCTTCCGCAGCGGCGCCGAGGTCGGCACGGCCCGCATCCAGGTGTTCGTGCCCGCCGCGAACGCCACCAACGACCAGACCCTCATCGGCATCACCGCCGGTCCGCCGGCGCTGATGACCGTCGCCTCCAGCGCCTTCGTGACCTCGGCGCGGAACCTCGCCGCGGTCGTCGAGGTCACGGCGCTGGTGTCCGACCAGTTCGATAACCCGGTCGAGGACAACACGGCCGTCCGCTTCGACGTGACGCCCGACGCGGGCGGCGTCATCACCGGCACGGCCGTCACCCAGGGCGGGTTCGCCCAGGCGAGGCTCTACCCGACGGGCTGGGTCGGAGACCTGGCCGTCATCGCCTCGACCACGGGCGCCGGCGGCGTCCGGATCGATAACAGCGCGCGGCCGTTGACGATCCACATGGGCGGCGCGCCGGTGAGCTGCGAGATCGTGTCGCCGGCCGCCACCACTTACTCGCCCGCCTCGCCGTTGCAGCTGTACACCGAGGCCGACCAGAAGATCGTCGTGCAGCTGAGGGACATCTCGGGCGGCCCCGCCGCACCGGAGGCCGAGGTCACCTTCCAGACCGACCGGGGCAGCGTCGATCCGGATCCGGCGCCGATCACCGCGCCGCTCGCGGGCACGGCGACGGCGATCTTCCGGTCGGATCAGCCCACGCCCCTGGGCGGCCTCGATCGGGTCCTCGCCGTCTGCGAGGGCGTCATCTCGGCGCCGCTGTTCATCTTCATCGAGGTCAATCCGGCGCTCTAGGCATCAGTAGTGGCTCGTTGGGCGCAGCGCGCTGCGCCCCTACTCCGCATCGATGTGGGGGGGGCCGTTGTAGGGGCGGCTCGTGAGCCGCCCACGGGCCGGGAGGCGTGTGAAGGCGGGAATTCCGGAGCACACAAACCCCCTCCCGTGCTTCGGAGAACCCAAGAGGCGGGCGGACTCAGGGGCGCTGATCCGCCCGCCTCGCCTTTCTCATGCTTCCCCCCCGCGCAGCCGCGCCTCCTCCTGCTGTCGCTCGATTCGGGTGATCACGTCTTCCGCCTCGACCCGGATGCGCCAGATCAGGTCGTCCCGAGCCACCTGCCGCAGACAGGGCAGCGACTCCGGCGAGCCGATGAACCCCAGACCCACCACCGCGCCATAGCGGATGTCTCGGTACTCGTCCGGATCGGCGGCGAGCCGCTCAAGCTCGATCCGCGCCCCCTCGCCCCCCATGCGGCCCAGGGCCATGCACAGGAACCCCCGCCAGCGCACGGACTGGCTCTCGCCGAAGTGCTTCCCCGAGACCAGGGTCACCGGGTCGGCGAAGGGATAGCCCTCGTCGAGGGCGTCCACGATCTGCGGGAGGGCCTCCACCGCCCGCAGGCGGCCCAGCGCCATCGCCGCGTAGACACGCGCCACGAAGGCCGGATGCTGCACGAGGGGAACGAGCCGCGGGGCGAGCCGACGGTCGCGGACCAGGTGCGACATCGCGCACATCGGCTGCGAGGTCGTCAGCCCATCGTTCCGCACGAAGCCCGGCTTCAGCTCCTCCCGCAGCGCGACCATCGCCGGCCGTAGGTCCGGGGGCGTCTGTTCCTCAATCGGGCAGCCCTCCATCTCCCGCAGCACGCTCTCGACGACCTCCGGCCCGCGTCCGCTGCGCAGGATCAGGTTCGTGCAGGCCCGCTGCAGCGGCGTGGGGTCGTAGGTCAGGTTCTCCGGCTGACCGCGATACGTGATGCAGCCGTAGGCCCCCACCAGCATCGGCACGAACTCGCCGCACCGCGCGCTGTGCAGCCGGTCCAGGTTGATGAGATGCTGCGGGTCGTAGGCCCCGAAGCGGCGCAGGCCCCGCAGCAGCGCCTCCTCGGC
>VGFB01001223.1 GCA_016869015.1 Armatimonadota bacterium | reverse complement strand
CCCGTCGCAGGGGACTAGTGCGCCGTCTCGCGTGGTTGTTTGGGTTGGTGGACGGCCCGTTCCGCACGCCCATCCGTCGCCGTCGTAGGACGGAGCGCTGCTCCGTCACCGTCGCCGTCGTAGGACGGAGCGCTGCTCCGTCACCGTCGTTGTCGTAGGACGGAGCGCTGCTCCGTCACCGTCGTTGTCGTAGGACGGAGCGCTGCTCCGTCACCGTCGTTGTCGTAGGACGGAGCGCTGCTCCGTCACCGTCGCCGTCGTAGGACGGAGCGCTGCTCCGTCACCGTCGTTGTCGAAGCAGGCGCTTCGACCTACGGTGACAGACCCCGGCAATCAGGGGTGACGGCGCACTAGTGGTCTGTCAGCCGTGATTCCTGGTAGTTGCCGTTTGCCGTCGTGGGTCGGCTCACCAGAGCCGACGTCGTCCGGCATTGGTCTGAAGGCTCTGTCGGCTCTGGTGAGCCGACCCACGACGACCCAAGACTTCACGGCTGACAGACCACTAGGTGGCCCTGCGGGCCGACGCGCTACGCGCGGACAGCGCGGGTCAGGCGACCCACAGGCACGGATGACGACGGCCCCGGGCTGGAAGCCCGTGCCACGACGGCAGATGGCGTCGGAGCAGCGCTCCGACCTACGACGGCAACGGACGCCCCACCGGGGCCACCACAAGCCAGGCCAGCCCGCGAGACGCGCGCGCTCCCAGAGACGGGCAACGGCGATTCTCTGGGCAGTCCCCGGATCCCCAGTTGAGGAGGGTCGTGATGGCTGATCGACGGGCGATGTTGGCGTTGGAGGACGGGAAGGTCTTCGAAGGCGCGGCCTTTGGGGGCAGCGGCGAGCGCTGTGGCGAGGTGGTGTTCAACACCAGCATGGCGGGCTACCAGGAGATTCTCACCGATCCCTCCTACCGCGGCCAGATCGTCACGATGACCTACCCTCTGATCGGCAACTACGGCGTGAACCCCCAGGACGTGGAGTCGATCCACCCGTGGGTCGAGGGCTTCGTGGTGCGCGAGTACTGCGAGTACCCCTCCAACTGGCGCAGCGACAAGGCCCTGGCCCAGTACCTGGCGGACTACGGCCTCATCGGCATCGAGGGCATCGATACGCGCGCGCTGACCACGCACCTGCGCACCTACGGCGCGAAGAAGGGCATCCTCTCCACCGTCGACTTCGACCCGCAGAGCCTCATCAAGAAGGCGCAGGACGACCCTGGGCTGATCGGGATCGACCTCGTCAAGGACGTCATGCGCGAGGACGTGCGCGAATGGCTGGGCGAGGGCTTCGCCGACCAACCGCTCACCTCCGCCGCGCAGCTCGACCTGCCCCTCGACGTCCCCCAGAGACGCGCCGCCCCCTCACCAGGACGCCGCTTCCGCGTCGTCGCCATGGACTCGGGCATCAAACACAACATCCTCCGCGAGCTCTCCCAGCGCAACTGCCAGGTCATCGTCGCCCCAGCCTCCACCACCGCCGAGGAGATCCTGAGCTGGGACCCGGACGGCATCTTCCTCGCCAACGGCCCCGGCGACCCCGAAGGCGTGCCCTACCTCATCGAAACCACCCGCAAGCTCATCGGCCAGCGCCCCATCTTCGGCATCTGCCTGGGCCATCAGATCCTGGGGCTGGCCTTCGGCGGGCGAACCTATAAGCTCAAGTTCGGACACCGCGGCGCCAACCAGCCCGTCCGCAACGTCGATACCGGCCGCATCGAGATCACCTCACAGAACCACGGCTTCGCTGTCGACATGGACTCCCTCGCCGGTAAGGGCCTCCGTATGACGCATGTCAACCTCAACGACATGACCAACGAGGGAATGGCCCACGAGGAACTGCCCATCTTCAGCGTCCAGTACCACCCGGAAGCCTCCCCCGGCCCCCACGACGCCAAGTACCTCTTCGACCGCTTCGCCGCCAACATGGCCGCCTACGCGGGCGGCTGAGGGCGACCACGAGAGGCACGATAGGGGACGACAACGACAAGGGCGGAGGAGGCCACTCCGTGCCCCTCCCTTCCGTGTGTTCCGTGGCTCCCT
>VGFB01001222.1 GCA_016869015.1 Armatimonadota bacterium | reverse complement strand
CAACGGCTCGATCCTCGCCATGACGCGCAAGCGCTTCCGGACCCACGAGCTTCTCCGGACCGGAGACGTGGTACACGCCCTGGGCGACGCAGCCCATCGCCAACCAGCCCGCGGTCGCCTGCGGAGGGTCCTGACAGAGAACGGACTTGGGAGAAGGCGCATCGTCCGGCCTTGACTCGGAATGCCAGAAAATCTGATATTCTGAGCGGGAGGCGATATGCCAGTCACAGAATCCAGCCGTATCGGAAAGCGGGGAACTCTCGTCATCCCGGCGAGGCTCAGGCGCATCTTCGGCTTCGAGGAGGGCACCGAGGTCATTGCCGAGCAGACCGCTGAGGGGATCCTCATCCGTCCGGCCATCACGGTTCCGATCGAGATCTACAGTCCCGAGCGCAAAGCCGAGTTCCTCCTCTCCAACGCCGTCGATGCGGACGACTACCGTCGGGCGGTGGCCGAAGTGCGCGCCATGGGCCTCGATCCCGCCAAGATCGAGCACCGCCGCCCAGCGGAAGCTTGACGCGTGGGCCGGCTGTTCCTCGACGCCAACGTCCTCTTCTCAGCGGCGTACCGTGAGGGCGCCGGGGCCGCGAGGCTATGGCAGCTTCGCGATGTGGCCCTAGTCACTTCGGACTACGCCATCGAGGAGGCGCGCCGGAACTTCTCGGAGCCAGACCGGCGCAACCGGCTCGAAGCACTCCTGACGACCGTGGAGCGACTGCCCACGACGAGCCTTGACCCATCGGCCCGTCACGGTATCGCGTTGCGTGAAAAGGACTGGCCTATTCTCGCCGGAGCGGTCGCGGGAGGCGCAACCCATCTCGTCACCGGAGACGTTCGCGACTTCGGCAGATACTTCGGGCAGACGCTGTTCGGCGTCATGGTGCTGACGCCCGCCGACTACCTCCGCTCGCGACCCTGATTCCAGCGCCTTCTATGATAACGTCGACATGAACCGCATCCGGCTCGGAGCGGGCGGCGCGGAGCGCCGAGGGCGACCAGCGCCGACCTGATGTCGGCAGGCTCGCTCGGGCGGTGTTCCCAAGGGGGGTGCGGCCTTCGGGACGCGCCCCTTTTGTTGTAGACGCGGCCCGTCCAAAGCCTGGCCTGGGCGATCCCTGAACGCGGTGTGAAGCCGCCCAAGCCTGAACGACTTGCCCCGGCCCTCTTGGACGGTTCGTGCAATTCCAGGCGCCCGGTCTCATGTGTGTCCCTGCGGAAACCTGTTGAACCGCAATAGCTTGCGTGCGCCAGGCGCCGCGGCATGACGGTTGCCACGACTGAGGGAGTAGCGCCTCGCCTGGGGGGGCCCAGTTCTTCCCGGGCAGCTCACACGGACCGCCCTACAATAGCTGCCTCCCATGTCCTCCTCACGGCACCTACGACCCACGCCCCCGCTCGCACTGGCGAGCGCCCTCTGCACCGCCCTCGCGCCCGGAGGCACAGAAGCCCAGGAGCAGTTCAGGACGTTCGTGTCCTTCGCGGACACGACGGGCTTCTGGAACCGCAGCCTCTCGCCGGACGGCCGCCTGATGCTGGAGGCCATCCAGAACGAAATCTGGGTCCATGACCTGGCGACCGGTCGGCGGGCTACGCTCTTGAAAGCGGAGGCATGGGAGCTCCGATGGTCGCGCGGCATGGACCGGGTGGCGTGGGTCCAGCCCGGTGACAACGACAAGGGCTCGTACGTCTGGACCATGCCCGTGGACCCGCGCACGGGCACCTCACGGGGCGCGGCGCAGCGCGTGACGGTGGGTCGGGGTGTCAATCCGTCTCTTTCGCCCGACGGCAAGTGGATCGCCTTCGCAGCGCCCGAGAGCGACCAGCAGCTCGCATACAGTGGCCCGCACCATCTGGTCGTCACGCCCGCAACCGGAGGTCCCGAGCGGAATCTCACACGCTTCCCGGGAGGTTTCGAGGGCGCGCAATGGAGCGCCGATGGCTCGAGCATCTACTTGACAGGATACGGCGCGTCGGGCCGGCCCGGCCTCTACCGGGTTCGTGTCTCGGACGGCCACCAGGCACTCCTCCGAGCGGAGGAC
>VGFB01001221.1 GCA_016869015.1 Armatimonadota bacterium | reverse complement strand
CGGCAAGGGCACCTTCCGGGGCGCCAACGTGATCTCGGGCAATGGGAGCTACGGCATTCTGGTCCAGGGACCGCTGGCGACGGGCAATCTGATCCTCGGGAACCTGATCGGCGTGGACCCACTGGGAAACGCGAGCCTCGACGCCGCGAAGCGCAACAAGCTGGCGAACGGGAAGTCGGGCGTCGCGATCCTCGACCGGGCCCATCACAACCAGATCAAGGGCGGAAACGTCATCTCGGGCAACGGCGGCTTCGGCGTGATCATCAGCGGGCTGGGAACGGACGCCAACCTCGTGGACGGCAACGTGATCGGCCTCAACCGGGCCCAGAGCGTCTTGGTCCCCAACGGGCAGGCCACCCTCTACGACACCGGGGTGTGCGTCCGCGCGGAGCTGGGCCAGTACGGCCCCGCCGATACCGCGATCACCAACAACCGCATCTACGGGGAGTACCGGTGTGTCTGGCTGGCCGACCTGACGTTCAACCGGCCGATCGGGCAACTCAACTACGGCAACCGCGTGGTGGGGAACCGCCTCGGGTTCTCCAACCGGCAAGTCCCCGCCCCGCGCGGCATCGGGGTGTTCGTGGCCGAATGCCACGCCTACCTGGGTGACAACGAGATCGCAGGGCGCCAGATCGGCGTTCAGGCGCTGGGCCTGCATGCCTACATCGGGGTGAAGGAGTGCCTCTTCTTCGATAACAGCCGTCACGTTCAGTTCGCCCAGCACTCCGCCGGATGCCTGGGACGTGACGGCGCCCCCGAGGCGAGCTGGCGCTACGGGCGCAACCAGTTCGGCGACTCGAGCAGCTACGCGGTGGACGCCTACGAAGCGCACTCGAATCAAGTCCTCTACGCGCAGAACTGCAACTGGGGCGTCTACAACGACCCCGGGATCGAGGCGCGCATCCGCTTCCGGCAGAACGACACGCAGCACACCGACGTCGTGTACAACCCGGCCCTCTTCCCCGGGCCGAGCGCACCGGCCGCGACGACGGTGGCCGTGACGGGGCTCACCGCCCAGCCCACCGGCCGAGGCGCGGCGATCACGTTCTCACTCTCGGCCGAGGCCGCCGTCAGCGTGCACGTCACGAACATCGCGGGGCGGCCGGTGAAGTGCCTGGCGGCCGACCGACCGTGCAGTGCCGGGACGAACGCCCTGCCCTGGGACGGCCGCTCCGATGGGGGGACTCACGTGCCGAGCGGCGCGTACCTCATCCGCGTCATTGCGCGCTCCGCGGACGGCGCACAGTCGCAGTCCGTCGCCTCCCTCGCCCTGGGGCGCTGAGAGGTCCTGCGGTGAGTGTCGCCGAATAGTGTCCCCGCGCCGCCGGTTGGGGCCGCAGACGGTGCGGGGAACGCTCATGCCCTACAAGCCCAGACCGGTCGATACGTCCCGCGTGAGGCTCACCGAGAGCCTTACGGAACTGACGGAGTTGCTGGCCGAGAACACCCATGAGGTGTGGGCCAAGCAGCGCCTCGATGACGGCTGGACGCTGGGCCCCGAGCGCAGCGACGACAAGAAGCATCATCCCTGCCTGATCCCCTACGATCAACTGCCCGAATCCGAGAAGGAATACGACCGGCACACCGCGCTGGAGACGCTCAAGGTCATCGCGGCGCTGGGGTTCCGCATCGAGCGGACAGCCGAGGACGCCGGTAAGCCCATCACGCGCCCGCCGACGGAGGGTGAGGGGGCCTCGGCCATCGAGGAAGCCCTGCAGAAGGGCTCGGGGATGGGGTTGTCCTCCCTGCTGGCGCTCTGGCGGATGCAGCGGGCGAGCGGGCAGATCCTCCCGTTGGAGGCGCAGCAGAGGCTCGGGGAGTGGGTCCTGCGACGGGGCGCCCCGCTGGTGGCCTACGAGGTGTTTGCCGAGGGCCTCACGCGCTGGCCGGGCAACGTCCGGCTTCGCCAGCTGATGGGCCTCGCCCTCGCGCGCAGCGGGGCGACGCAGCGGGTGAGCGAGGTGCTGCAGGCCATCGCCGACGAGGGCCACGGCGACGAGGAGACCTTGGGCCTCCTGGCGCGGACCTGCAAGGACCTCG
>VGFB01001220.1 GCA_016869015.1 Armatimonadota bacterium | reverse complement strand
GCTCCGTCACCGTCGTTGTCGAAGCGGGCGCTTCGACCTACGACCACACATCCCCGCAATCATGGGTGACGCCGCACTAGCTTCATGGCGACCGAGGGCGGCCTCCCGCGGCGCGTGCGGGTCGAACGGCCCGTCGCGACGGAAGGCCGCCCCGGCGCCTACTGCCGCAGGTCCGCCGCGGCGACGTCTTGCAGCAGGCGGCCGTAGATCGCTGTGGCCGCTCGCACCTCCTCCACCTCCACCCACTCCTCGGCCGTGTGTGCCTGGGCGATGTTGCCCGGTCCCAGGACGACCGAGGGCATCCCGGCCTCGGCGAACTTGCTCGCGTCCGTCCCGTAGTGCACTGCGGCTGTCTCGGAGGTTCCCACGCTCCGCGCGGCCGCCAGGACCGCCCGGGGCCAGGGCGCGTCGTCGGCGATCTCCATCGGCGGATCGCGCAGAATCTCGTTCACCTCGATCCCCTCGCCCAAGCCCTCCTCGCTCAGCAACCTCGCCATCGACGACGCCACCACGGGCAGCTTCTCCCCCGGCAGCACCCGCCGGTCCACGGTGATCGTGCAGCGGTCGGGCACCGTGTTGACCGTCTGCCCGCCCTCGATCGTGCCGACACTCAGGGTGCGGGGTCCCAGTCGGGGATGAGGGGGTGCGGCCCCCAGGGCCTCGGCGTGGCGCTCCAGGGCTGAGACCACCTTCGCCATTCGGTAGATGGCGTTGTCGCCCTCCCACGGCGTCGCGGCGTGGGCCGAGCGGCCCTGCGCCACCAGGCGCCAGCGAGCGGCGCCCTTGTGGGCCGTCACGACGCGGAGGCCCGTCGGTTCCCCAACCAGCGCGCAGCTGGCGCGGAAACCGGACCGCACCAGATGAGCGGCGCCGCCGAACGTGTACTCCTCGTCTACCGCGGCGCACAGCCAGACATCGACCGGCGGCCGCGCCCGCTCAGCCTCCGCGAGCGCCACCATCATGGCCGCCAGCGAGGCCTTGGCGTCGCAGGCGCCCCTCCCAAACAGCCTCCCCTCCCGCTGCACCGGCTCGAAGGGCGCGATCCGCATGTGGTCGACCCGCACGGTGTCCATGTGGGTCTCCAGCAGGATCGAGCCCTCGCTGCTGCGGCCCGGAACGTGGGCCAGGATGTTGTCCCGCCCGGGCAGCACGGGGCGCCGCTCGGCGCGCACGCCGTGGCGCGCCATGAACTCGATCACGTAGTCGGCCACTCGTGCCTCGCCGAACTCCGGCTCCTCCCGCGCGGAGCCCATGGGGTTGACGCTGGGAAGTGCCACCAGGTCGGCCAGCACGTCGATGACGTCGGGCATCCGCGCGCCTCCCGCCGGCAGTGCGTGTGGCGCGTTGTTTCGCTCACCGGGGGTCCGGTGTCCTTGTCGGGGGTCCGGAATCCTCCGGGAAGGGGGATCAGACGGCGACGTCGCGTTGCGCGGTCCGCAGGCGTTTCTGCGCGTACATCGCCGCGTCCGCACGGCGGAGGAGCTCCCCCACGGAGCAGGGGTGGGTGGGATCGTACTCGGCCACGCCGACGCTGATCGCGAGCCGGAAGCGCCGGCCCTGCTGGGCGTTCCGCACCCCGAGGTTGCTCTGGAGACGTTCAACCAGTTGGTCGGCCCGCGCGCGGCTGCAGTCCGACAGCAGCACCACGAACTCATCGCCCCCCAGGCGCCCGATGATGTCGGACTCCCGGAAGGTGAGGCCCACCAGGTCGGCGGCGTCGATGAGGGCGTGGTCGCCCTCATCGTGTCCCCAGGTGTCGTTGATCTGCTTCAGCCCGTCGAGATCCGCAAAGACCACTAGCAGCCGTTGGCTCGTGCGGTCCGCCATCTTCACCTGCTGCTGCGCCAACGCCATGAAGCCGCGCCGGTTGTTCAGCCCGGTCAGCTCATCGATGGTGGACATCATCCGCAGGTGCTGGAGCGTGCGGTGCCGACCGATGGCATAGCGGAGGGAGCGGGTCAGGATGTCGGGAGTGAGGCCGGCCTTGACCAGGTAATCCTGCGCGCCGTGCTGGACGGCTTCGATCCCCACGCCCTCATCGTCGA
>VGFB01001219.1 GCA_016869015.1 Armatimonadota bacterium | reverse complement strand
GTCCTCGACAAGCCGGGCTGGAGCGGCGGGCACGCCACGGCCTGGCGCATGACGAAGATCGACGGGAAGTGGGAGAAGACCTGGAGCGACAGCAGCAGCTACCCACCCGGCCCCAACATCTACAAGGTCGGGACCAAGAAGAAGGACAAGCCGAAGGACGAGACCAAGACGGGTGGTGAGGAAGGCAAGCAGCCGGCCGCGCGCGATGCCGATGGCGAGCGGGACGCGGCGCCGCCCTCCCGCCCCACAACGCGCCCGGCGGACAAGCCGGCGCCACGCCCGCCCGACAAGCCTGCACCGCGCGTGCCCACGGTCCCGTCCGGGTAGCGCCCTATCGGCTGTGGTGCTCGTAGTTGCCGCCCCACAACGACCGAAGCCGCCCGTTGCCTCCGCCCCCAGGGCTTCGCCGACGTCCGCGTCATGCAGGGCGGGATGATGGCTTGGGCCCATGGCAAAGGGGACGCAGCTGAGGCCTACCCTCCCACGCGGAACCCCTTCACCTCGCCCGTCTTTGTCACGAGGAGCGCGGTCGGACCCTCCGCCGCGATCCTCGTCGGCGCGCCGTCGACGGCGCCCAGGCGGATGATCCTGCCTGTTGCGTCGAGGGCGGCGACGGTGCCGTCTTCGCAGCCGGCGATGATCCACGGCGTGTTGTCGGCGGCGCGGACGACCTGCATCACCGTGGGCGGGCTGGGCAGCTTGGTCGCCCAGAGCCTCTGACACTGGTGGTCGAGCGCGACGACCAGCCCGAGCCATGTCGCTGCGAGGATCTCCTGCTTGCCGTCTCCGTCCAGGTCTGCGATGTCCAGGTCGCGCATGTTCACGGCCGGAATCGCCTCGCCGGGGCCAAAGCTCGCGTCGGCGACGGCCGTCCCGTTCACATCCCACACCGTCACGCGGTTCCACGTGCCGTTGGTCTCGCTGATGACCTCCCGGGTTCCATCGCCGTCGAGGTCCTCGTAGAAGATGTGCAGTCGGTTCTGGGCGCTCCAGCCGCCCACGTCCGTGTAGCCGGTGGGCACGGAGTAGAAGCTCCGCGGGTTCGGGTCGAGCGTGCGGTTGTTCACCACGGCCGCGAGGTCGGTGCCGTTGTACCGCTGTGAGCAGACGAGGTTGGTGCTTCCGTCGGGCCCGTCGATGAGGTTGAAGTCGGAGACCGGGCCCCAGAAGATCGGCATCCGGTGCAGCAGTTGCCCGTGCTCGTCGATGATCTCCAGCGTACACGCACTGCCGACAAAGCACTGGCTCTCTCCGTCCAGGAACACGCCCGTGTGGAGCCCGTGGATCCCCTCATGCCCCGGGGCCGACTTGAACCAGTACGTCTTGGCGGCCTCGAAGACGGCCGGGTCCATCTCGGAGGTGAAGACCCACTGCTGCCGGCCATCCAGCGCGTAGGCGATGACGTGCTCGTTCGCACAGCCCACCAGCAGCAACTCGTGCTCCGCCCACCAGCGCACCATCCGGATCTTGCCGTCGGCCTCGATCTTCCGCAGCTCCCGCCCCTGCGTGTCCAGCAGGTGCACGGTCTGCCCCTCGGCGGCACAGATGATCGGGCCTTGGGCCGAGGGCACGGTAGCGAGGTCGACGACCTCCCCGCCGACGTTGGCGGTCAGTGCCGCTGCCAGGGCGGGCGCCTTGATCCGCGCGTCCGTGGGTGGGGCGGCGAGGGCGACCTGCCGGTCGGCGCGCGCCTTCGCCACGAGATCCCTGAGGGCACCGCCGAGCCCGGCCAGCACCGCAGCCCGTGGCGTTGCGCCCTCGATTACGTGGCGGCCCTCCGGTACCGCGCCTGCCGGGAGGGGCCCGCCATCCAGGGTTAGGGGCCCCTCCGCGGCCAACGTCAGCTGCGTGGCCTTCGCCGCAACATAGGTGATGGTTCCCGAGGCGAAGTCCCAGTCGAGGTCGATCGGACCATCGGCACGCGCGAGCGGCTCATTCAGCGAGGCCTGCGTCATCCCCCGTCCGAAGAGGTGCGTCTCCGCGATGAGCCCTACCTCGGCTGCGCTGCCCCGGTACTCGCCGGTGAAGGCCACCGCCGCCTCGGGGA
>VGFB01001218.1 GCA_016869015.1 Armatimonadota bacterium | reverse complement strand
CGTCGTTGGCCGCGGCCCAGTCCATCAGGCGGGAGACGGCCATGGCGAACTCGTACCGCGTCATGGCGCGATCGCCCTTGAAGTCGTTCGTCTTCGGGTAGCCGATGATGATCCCGGCATCGACCAGCTTCTGGACCGCATCGTAGGCCCAGTGGTCGAACGGCACGGTCTCGGCAGGGCTGCCCGCAGCCAGGGCCGGCAGAGCCTGGACGGCGAGCACGACCACACAACAGGTTACTGCGAACTTGCGCATCGAGATACTCCCCTCCCGTGTTCGCGTCTAGTAGGGAATGACGCAGCAGACGCCGCGCCGCGTTCGCACGGAGCGCCCGGGGGCAGACGCCTGCCGGAGAGCTTGCCTGAGTTCCCTCCCCGGCGACGGTCCGACTCCGGACACCCGCGACCGGACGCTCCGAGGGTCGACCGTGGCGTGAGGGGACACCTCCCTTCGTCGCCCGGAATCGGCCGCGGCCCCCAAAGGCCCCGTGGCGAGAGCGGAGCATGCCTGACCACCACTCTCGCCGGCCTGTTCGCCGGCCTTGGCCGGCCCTCCTTCATGGACCATGGAAATGCGAGGGTGCGGCCCAGTGGAGCTCACACCTCTCCATACCTGAAGCAGTCCGTCGTGTGGTCGTTCACCATGCCAACGGCCTGCATGAGGGCGTAGCAGATGGTGGGGCCGACGAACCGGAAGCCGCGGTCTGCCAGGAACCTGCTCATTGCTTCAGACTCGGCGGTCTTCGCGGGGACCTCGGCCAGTGTCCTCCACGCGTTGCGCCTCGGGCGGCCGCCGACGAACTGCCAGAGAGCCGTGGAGAGGCTGCCCAACTCGCCAACCAAGGCAAGACCGGCGCGAGCGTTGCCGATGGCCGAGGTGATCTTGCTGCGGTTGCGCACGAGGCCCGGGTTCGTGAGCAACTCCGCCACCTTCGCCTCATCGTAGTCCGCCACCCGGGCCATGTCGAAGCCGTCGAACGCCGCGCGGTAGGCCCGGCGCTTGTGGAGGATCGTGGCCCAGCTCAGGCCCGCTTGCGCGCCATCGAGGACCAGGGCCTCGAACAGGGCGCGATCATCGTAGACGGGCACGCCCCACTCGCGGTCGTGGTACGCGACGTACAGCTCGTCTTTCAGGGGCACCCACGCGCAGCGGGTGATCATGAGCTCACATACCCCCGCATGGCCTCGACGACATCCGCCTTGTCGGGCGCGAGGCTGATGTAGTTGGACTCCCAGAGGAGGAGTTCGACGGCGCCCAGCCTCTCGGCGAGGGCAACCTCCGCGCGGAAGTTGTCCGCCGAGTTGATCCACCCATACAGCCACAAGCCCACTCGACCCTCGGTCTCCTGTCTCAGCCACTCGAAGGCCTTCTCGGGTGTGCCGTCGCCTCGGTAGTAGCCTGCGGCCACCGCTTCGTCGATGAGGCCCTCCCGCACCCAGTCGCCCACGTCGCAGAGCAGACCCTTGCGGCTATCGGCGTAGGGCGTGTCGTCAGGCGCGCCACGGTAGCTCCAGGGGTGCTGCACCATCACCGCGATCGGGAGCTGCGGACTGCGGCGCCGGATGAGGCGGTGGGCCTCGCGCATGAAGGTCGTCTGGGCGTCGGCGCGCAGGTCGATCCAGCGCTCATCGCCGTTCGGCACATCGTGAGGATCGACCCCGTAGCGCAGTCGGAAGGCGGTGACGTTCGGCGTTTCGTAGCCGTGGTTTGCGACACCCTCTTTGTCGGTCTGCGGGTTGTCGCGGACGTCCCCGGTGCGGATCCAGTCGAAGAAGATGCCGTCCGGCTCGTAGGCGAGGATCTCCTTCAGCAGCGCGAGCTTGTACTCACGGACCTCGGGGAAGGCGAAGCTGAGCTGGGAGCGATACGGCGCCCCGTCGCGGCGGACCCACCGGTACTCGGGGTGCTCGCGGGTGAAGCGGCTGGGCCAGCCGTACCCGTGGTCATCCTCGTTGATCGAGAGCCACGCATGAACCTCAAGGCCGGTGCTGTGCCCGTACTCGACCGCAGCGCGGAAGGTGTCGAAGCTCCCGTAGTCGATGCCCTCCATG
>VGFB01001217.1 GCA_016869015.1 Armatimonadota bacterium | reverse complement strand
GATTCGCAGCCCGGTGATCCGGACGTTGTCGCCGCTGCTGCGCAACAGGGGCGAGGTCGCGCGCATGGCCGTGAACAGGCGGGCTCCCGGGGACCCGTCCAGCCCGCGAGTCCCGGCGAGGGTGACGCCCGCGGGGATGGGTTGGTTGACCACTCCCGTCAAGTCCAGCTCGACACCATCGGGCACGAATACCACCTGTCCTGCTTGCGCCTGCTTCAGCGCGGCCAGGAACTCCTCGCGGGTGCGCACGCTGAAGTCGCCGCTTGTGCTGATGTCCCGGTAGCCTGCGCCGCCTCCGATGGGGTCGCCGGTGGGGTTGGCCTCGCAGCCGACGCTGTCATGGTCGGGGTAGGTCTCCAGACGGCGAACGGGACGCGGCATGGCAGGGCCGGGCGGGGGCGCGGTCCCCAACGGGGGAGCCGCGACGGCTGGTGGCTCCCAGATCAGCGCGGTCGTGTCCTGGGAACCCGTTGCCACGCGGCCAGTGGCGGCATCGAGCGCGAGGGCAGTCACGGCCGCGCCCTGAACCCAGGTGGCCAGTTCCTGGCCGGTCCGGCTGTCCCAGGCCACAAGCCGACCACTCGCGCCCGCGCCGTAGACGCGCCGGCCGTCGCCCGAGCAGGCCACCGCATACACCCAGGACTCCTGTGGCACTGCAAGGAGGCACTCTCCGGTCGCCAGGTCATACTTGCGGATGACGCCGTCGCGACCAGCGGTGACGGCCTGCATGCCGTCGGGCAGGAACGCCACGGTTGAGAGCCAGCCGGCAGCCGGGTCCAGACGGCGCAACTCCTGGCCCGTCTGCGCGTCCCACAGACGCGCAGTGCCGTCGCGGCCGCAACTGGCCACGCGGCGACCGTCTGGGGACACCGCCAGACCCATAACGCCGCCACGGTGACCCCGCAGCACCAGTCGAGGCTCCGGGCCGGTCTCACTCCACGCCCGGACCGTGCCGTCATCGGCGCTGCTGTAGAGCACGTCGTCCTCTGGCCCATAGAGGACCGCACGAACGAAGCCGTAATGGCCGGTGAGCTTGCGCCGGAGCGTGCCCTGCGCCACGTCGTACTCCCGGACAACCCCGTCCTTACACCCGACGGCGATCCGGCTTCCGTCGGGAGAGACCCCCAGGGCGAACGCTCCCAGGGCCGCTCCCTCGAAGATGCGCTCCGTCTTGCCCGTGCTGACGTCCCACAGGCGCACGGTGGCATCGCTCGAACCGGTGACCACCCTCTGTCCCCCGGGCAGGAAGGCGATGCACTCCACGCCGCCGGCATGGCGGTCCCACCGCAGGCGAGGTTCGCCGGTCCGCAGACTGGTCTCCGCGAGGCGACCCGCCCCGTAGCTGAGCACCCACTGGCCATCTGGCGAGACTGCCATGGCCAGTACCTGGCTCTGGTGTGGACGCCAGGAGAGCGCGAGCTCGCCCGTCGCGCGGTTCCAGCGATGGAGCGAACCATCCCGCCCGCCGCACACGACCTCATCGGTGGCCGGCAGGCAGGCCACATGGAAGATCATCGCCGCTTCGCCGGGGCAGTGCTTGTAGGTGCGGATCACCTCATAGGTCTCCAGGGAGCGCTCCTCGGCCCTATCTTCGCAGGCAATGACCACGGACTTCTCGTCCCGGGCCAGAGCCAGGCTCTTGGCCTCGTAGACGCTGTGCCACTGCTTGACCAGTTCCCCGGTAGCGAGGTCCCAACGCTCCAACTGGTGCTCGTAGCCGCCGCCGAGGATCGCGGTGTGCGCGCCGGGACCGTAGACGGCGCCCGCGCGAGCGGAGACCATGTTGCTCTTGATCGCGACCAGTTCGCGCCCCGTTGCGAGGTCCCACTCCTTCAGCCCCGGAGGGTCGTCGGCGGCAGTGAGCACGCGCCTGGCGTCGGGGGAGTAGCAGGCGGTGCGGATCTTGTGCTGCCCGGTCTGCCAGGCGCGCATCTCGGTGAGCGTCGCAACATCCCATTCCCGTACCCATCCATCGGCATCGCTCAGCAACAGCGCCTTGCCATCCTTACGAACCTGTACACTGGACAACGTGGACGGCGAGACCTTGGT
>VGFB01001216.1 GCA_016869015.1 Armatimonadota bacterium | reverse complement strand
GAACTGCTCCCACAGGAAGGCGCCGCCCCGTCGAGGGATGTTGCTCGATCCCGGCGGCTGCCGGGTGAGGTTGTCCCAACTGAAGCCCGGGTAGACCGTGGGCAGCCAGAGCACCCCGTGGGCTTCGCACTCGCGGCGGTCGTCCTCCCAGGTGTGCATCGACGCGTGGGCCACGCGCTCCTCATCGAGGGAGTAGTTGCCGATGTTCCAGGGGCAGTAGGCGCCGAAGCGGTGAAAGAGCCGCTGCCACTCAGGGCCCGGCTCCGTGCGCCAGGCCCAAGTGCCGCCGCCGACCAGGAACGCTTGATAGGGGCCCGGAGCAGCGAAGTAGTCCACCAGGCGGTGCCCCGTCTCGGCGGTGATCCGGTTGTGCTCGTTTCCCGGGTAGAAGCCCCAGACTTGCACCACGGGCCGGCCGTCCTCACGCAGGTAGCGCGCGTCCGCAACCACGCCCCCGTCCACCAGCCGCTGCCAGTCCGCGACGATGGCCTCGTAGATGCCCTCCGGGGGCATGGCCGCGGTGTCGTAGGAGAGCGCCCACACGCGGCCCGTTGCCGTCGCGGCGCCGCGCACGTGGCCCAGGACGCGGAGCGTGGAGTCGTACCAGGCGTCCGCCGGGCCCCCCGGCAGCCCCACCACGAAGCGCTGCACCCACGCGCCGTCGAGGCTGTGCTCGCGCATCCACTCGAAGTGGCGCAGGACGGTCGTCGCACTGTCGGAGGTGAAGAGATGGGCCTGGCGGCCGTCGGGATGGGTGAAGCCCGGGGCAACGCACAGCGTGTCCGGGGCGTAGTCGCTCACATCGGGCCACATCTCGAAGGTGAGGGTCTCGGGAGCGATGCGCGCGGAATCACGGCTCCAGTGCATCCAGCCCATGCCGGCGGCGTCGCCCGGACAGCGGAACCACCCCTGGTAGCCCGTCATCACCTTGCCGCGCAGGGCGGACGCGTCGACGGGGTCGGCGTGCGGAGGCCCGATCGCCGCGGGAGAGGCGGCGAGGGCGAGGAGGCGCGCGACCATTAGAAGGCAAACAAGGCAGATCATTGCGGCCGGAGCCCGTCGGTGCATACGGCCAGACCCTCTTACGGAGCGGAGCGGATCACGTCAGCAGGCGCACGGCCCCGCGCAGCTTCCGCCGCACCTCCATGCGCTGCGGACAGGCCGCCTCGCAGGCGCCGCAGTCCAGGCAGCGCTCGGCGCGACCCTCCGGGGGAAGCTGAGCATAGAGCCGGCGAGCATCGTGGGGGCGCTCGTAGACCAAGCAGTATGTCGTGTAGCGCAACGTGTCCGCGATGGCGATGCCCTGAGGGCAGGCTGACAGACACTCGCCGCAGTAGGAGCACTGCGCCGCCCGAGCGTAGCGACGGATCGCCTCAACGGCACCCGTCTCCTGGGGCGTCGGCCCCAAGCCCTCGGCAGAGAGGTTGTCCACGAACTGCTGGTAGTTGGAGCAGCGCGGCGTGACCGCCGTGACGCCGGGGTAGGCGAGAACGGCCTTGATGACCGCCGCGCCCCACTTGCCGTCCTTCCCGAGATGTCCTTCGACCTCGGCGCGGATCGCAGGCTCCTTCTGGGCACGGCCGACGGCGCCCATCACCTTCTTGGCGATCACCCCGACGTCGCGCTGCTGGGCGAGTTCGAGCATCTTCAGCATGTCGGGGGTTGGCGCGATGCTCAGCGCGGGCTGGAGGTGATCGAAGTGGCCGGACTCGACCATCGCCGCACAGATCGCGGCCGTCTCCCCGCCGTGCTGCGCCGCCGCGAGGTGTCGAACCTTGCCTTCGGCCTTGAGCCGATCGAAGGCTGCGATGTAGCCCGTCTTCGTCGCGACCTCCTCGACGGTCTTGTGGATGGAGTGGAGCTTCATCGCGTCGATGTACTCGAGGCCGAGGTTCTTGCGCGCCCATTCGAACTGCTCGTACGCGCCCTCCTCCTCGAAGGAGTCGATGGCGATGTCGCAGTACCAGGCGTCGCGATCGAGCTTCGCAATGGGCTCGGGCAGCGCGGGCCAGCCCGCGACCTTGTGCCAGTAGTTGATGCCCGCATCGACC
>VGFB01001215.1 GCA_016869015.1 Armatimonadota bacterium | reverse complement strand
TGATCCCGGGGTCGCGGAGCAGGCCGACCGCGAGCCGAAGCTCGTCGTCGGAGACGCCGCGGCCACGCAGACGCCTGCCGAACTCGCGGGCCAGAAGCGAGGTCCCCTCGACGGCGGCCTGCTTTGTCATCAGGATGACGTCTCCCGCTTGGAGGCGGGTGGGGAGGACCAGGTCGCCCGCGGGGGCCTCGCCCAGCATCTGCCCGCAGAGGATGGGCCGGTCCAGCCCATGCGTGATCTCCGTGTGGCCCCCGATCAGCGAGACGCCGAGGGCCGCGCAGGCCTCGCGGACCTGGGCGAAGATGCTCGTCACGAGAGCCTCATCCGTCCTGCCCTCGGGCAGGAGGAGCGTGCCGAGGAACCATCGCGGCCGCGCGCCGGCGCAAGCGATGTCGTTCGCGTTCACATGCACCGCGTACCAGCCCAGCTCATCGGTGGCGAAGGTGACCGGGTCGCTCTTGACCGCCAGGACGCGCTCGCCGAAGTCGAGGATCGCGACATCCCGCCCAATGCCCGGGCCCAGCAGGACGCGCGGGTCCGAGACCTCGCCCTCGCCCAGCAGGCGGGCCAGAAGCCGGGGATCGAGCTTCCCGACCGGGAGCGGTAGATCCGCCACCGTTAGCCTCCGGGCTTCGGGGGTAGGACGTTCGGCAGCTCGGCCGCCGAGCCGAGCACGAGCCGCGCGCCGCACTCGGCGAACTTCTCCCGCGTGCCCGTGGTGGTCAGGACGCCGACCGCATGCGCCCCGCAAGCGACGGCCGTCTCCACGTCGGTGTGGTGGTCGCCCACCACGAGCGCCCACTCGGGGCGGACGTCCAGGCGCTCGAGCGTCTGGAGCAGGTGGTCGGGGTGAGGCTTCACGTTCGGCACATCATCGCGGGCCAAGAGCGCGGTGTGGGGCAGCGGGTGGCGGCACAGGACGAGGTGGCAGCACTCCCGAGAGTTGCGGGTGAAGATGCCCAGGCGGTAGCCTCGTCGCTCCAGCTCCCTCAGCGCTTCGGCGACCCCGGGGTAGGGCGCAGCCCCCTGGCAGGCTTCGACCTCGCCGTCGTGCACGATCTGCAGGGCGCCGCGTCGAACAACCGCCGCCCGCTCGCCGCCCAGCCGGGCGCAAACGCTGTCGATCATCTCCAGAATGTAGCGCTGAA
Organism: Armatimonadota bacterium; assembly: GCA_016869015.1. Lineage (GTDB taxonomy): Bacteria > Armatimonadota > Zipacnadia > Zipacnadales > VGFC01 > VGFC01. The sequence continues at coordinate 904 of VGFB01001215.1, read as the reverse complement.
AGAGGCTCTCGTCCCAGCAGTCGTGGGCGACGAAGTACTCGCGCAGGCGCGCTCGGATGCCCGCGAAGTCGATGTCCGTGGCGGCGAGGGTTCCGTCGAAGTCGAACACGACCGCGCGGATCGCGGGCAACAGACGAGCGTGGGGCAAGGGCGGAACACCTCGGTTCGTCGGGTCGCCGGCTTGTGGATCGACCGGGAGGCGGGAGGCCGGCCCTCAGTGCCCGGCGGCCTCGGCGGCCACGGCCCCCACGCCCCGGTACAGGGCGGCCATGTTCACATCGATGAGGTGGGGGCGGCTCTTCAGCTGATCCCGGATGGCTTCGGCGAGGTTCTCCAGGGCCACCGCCTGCGTGGCGGCGACGTAGGCCCCCAGCATGATGCTGTTCACGACGTGCGGGTTACCCAGTTCGTCCGCAATCTCCGTGGCCGGTACGTCGATGATCCGGACGTCGTCCCGCTCAGGCGGCGCGGCGATCAGCGAGGCGTTCAGGAGGATCGTGCCTCCAGGCTTGACGCTCACCCCGTGGCGGTTGACCGCCCCCTGTTCGAGGGCGACGAGCACGGACGGCTCCCCGACAGTGGGGCTGCCGATGCGGTCATCGGAGAGCACCACGGTGCAGTTCGCCCAGCCGCCGCGCACCTCGGGAGAGTAGCTGGGCAGCCACGAGACCCGCTTCCCCTCCTTCAGCGCCGCGGCGGCGAGGATCTGCCCCATCGTGAGCAGGCCCTGGCCCCCCAGGCCGGCGAAGACGACGTCGATCCGCATCAGGCCGCCGCCTCCTTGCCGGGGCGCTCCGCCGAGCGGTACACCCCCGGCGGATACTGCGGCAGCATGTTCTCCCGCAGCCATTCCACCGAATCGGCGGGCTTCTTACCCCACCAGGTCGGGCAGATGCTGAGGAAC
>VGFB01001214.1 GCA_016869015.1 Armatimonadota bacterium | reverse complement strand
CGCCACGCTGTCGGCATCGCGGCAGCCGTGCAGCAGCCAATCATGCTGTTCCCCGCCCTGCACCTCGAACACGTCGATGACGTAGGCCTCACGGCTGTCCGCGCCGATCACCGCCAGCGTGCGGCGATAGCGCGAGGTTACCTGGGGGTAGGCGGTGTCGCTCTCCGCAGCGGCCAGGTGGAAGCCGGCGCCGTTGCCGGCGTAAGCCAGCAGGCGGTGGCCCGCGTGCAGGCGATCCAACCCGCTATCGACGCCGTTGACCACCACGGTGTTGTGCGCCATGGTCGTCACAGACCAGTGCATCCGGTAGTTGGTCCAGGTATAGCCGAGGTCGCTGAGTAACTCGTACCCGTAGGCCCAGAGACCGATGGATAGCGCGTCGCGGTGCTTGTGGTGGAGGCCCATGGTGTAGTTGAGCCAGCAGTGCAGTTGGTCGTCGCCGGTGCCGCCCCCCAGCACCGCCAGGCCAGTTCCCGGCGACAGGGCCGACTCCATCCGCTCGCGTGGCTTGTTGCCGCCCTGTCGCCAAGTGCCTTCCGCCCAGGTATCGTTCAGTGGCAACAGGCGGTTGTCGGGCAATCGCGCCGCGCCGATGGTCTGGTCGGCGACGTCGTAGTCAGGAGCGAGGCGGCGGAGATCCAGGTCCTCGAAGTGGCGACCGTCTACCGGGTCCTGGTAGCCTGGCGGGTCGCTGTGGCCCCGGGCGGCCTCCATGACCACCCACAGAGCGTCCTGTGTCTGGGCCGCGTAGGAATCGGCGGTCTCCAGCCAGTGGCCGTCATAGAGGAACTGCGCGGCCAGGACGTGCTCGAACCGGCGCACGCTCTCGTGGACCCACTCGGGACGTCCGAGTACCCGTCCCGCCAGGATCGCGCTGTACCACACGGTCATGGACATGTTGCTGCCGTCGTCAGGGTAGCCCAGCACGAACTCCACCAGGGGCGTCAACAGGTCGCGCTCGATTCGTTGCCGCGCCTGACCGTCGGCGAACTTTTCCCAGCCGGGCCAGTCGCGCAGGCCATCGTATGCACGCACCAGGTCCACCGGGATGTCCAGGTAGGCCCACCAGGTCCACCGGGCGGTGCGGTAGTCGCTGGGAGTGTCGGGAATGCGGTTCTGGTAGTACGGTACGAACTGCTTCGGGCGGAACGGATAGTCGAACTTGTGGACATAGCCGGGGAAGACCTCGGCGAATCGGTTCAGGATCACCGCTGCCCGGCGGGCGTAGCGGTCTTCCTGCGTGAGCCGGTACAGGTCGCCCAAGTCGCGGGCGGCAGCTTGCAGGTACTCCCGCGTCCAATACTCGGCATGAGCGCGGAACCAGAAACGGTACCCGTCCGCCGGCCGCTCATAGTAATACAGCCGATGGCTGGTTCCCGCAGGGGCCTCCACCTCGATGTATTGGTCGTCCGGATACTTCGGATTGTCCGGGTAGACCTCCCCACAACCCTTGCAGACCAGTCGCCCGGGCCGGCGCGGGTCCCAGGTCTCTTTGAAGCAACCGGCCTCCGCAGCGCCATAGGTGCAGTTCGGGCAACTGGTGAAGTAGATGCCGCCACCGGCCACCGGCACCATGGCCGCGGCCTGCGCATCGTTCAGCGAGAGGATATACTCGACCGCCGATTGCAGTTGCTGACGGTTGGCTGGACTCGTATCCACGGGGAACACCTCGCTCCGGGCGGCGCTCGCGGTCAACAGGGTGATCACTACCATATTGAACGTGCCGCATGACGGTCCTTTGGGTAAAATGACCTCCATCACTTAATTAGCCTCTTTTATCCGCACATAAGCGTCCTGGTCCGCTCGAAGGTCAGCGCCGGGTTATACGCTTTCACGGCCGGTTCATCCCCGGCACACAGAACATACCCGAGCTCCGGTTCTCCACGCTGCCGAAAAGCCTCGGCCCACATACAGCGGGTGAAACGGTAGCCGATGCGCCCCGGCTCATCGGTGATACGTTCCCAAAGGTGCGAGCCGACGCAACCGCGCTCCAGGGAGTCGCAGAAGGTATGCAGGTCGGCCTCCGGCTCTCCGGCGTCTGCCCGAGGTTGGG
>VGFB01001213.1 GCA_016869015.1 Armatimonadota bacterium | reverse complement strand
TCCACCTCATAGACGCGGGGCCCGCCGTCGCGGGCGGTGGTCCAGCTGCGCGGCGGCTCGAACTCCATCAGCTCCTCGAGCCGACCCAGCTCGGTCATCCGCTTCACGATCAGGTACCAGATGCAGTCGGTCTCTCCGCCCAGCTCGCACTTGCCGTCGTTCGTGCCGCCGCAGGGACCGTTCATGATGGTCTTCGCGCAGCGCGCGACGGGGCAGAGGCCGCCCGTCTTGTGGACCATGCACTCACCGCAGCCGGCGCAGTACTCCCGCCACTTGCCCGGCTCGACGACGCCCCCGTAGAAGAGCGTGTTCTGCCCTGGGTAGACGGGGATGCCCGGCAGGCGCTCGGCCAGGTAGTTGGCCCCGACCCCGCAGGCCATCGTGATCACGGCCTCGATGTCCTGCCCGGCGATGTAGCGGTCGATGAGGTCCTGCACGAACTCGGGATCGCACTGGCGGGTGATCGTCGGGTCGACGATCTCCTTCTCGACCCCCTCGTGGAGGTAGGCGATGCGGAGCGCGGAGGCGACCTCCTTCGTCTCCTTCTCCCCCCCGGCGAGACAGACGGTCACGCACGTCCCGCACCCGACCAGCAGCACCTTCTTGTACGGATCGATGAAGCTCTTGATCTCGGCCAGCGGCTTCTGTTTCGCAACGATCATTGGGTCACCTCGGCACTCGCGGCGCTCTCAAGCGCAGATACCGTCTCGATGGACTGCGTCCACAGCGACTCCCACGACTCCTCGGCGGAGCCGACGGTTTCGAAGTGCAGGATGCGATCGGGTTCGATCCCGGCCGCTTCCAGGAAACGGCGGGCCTGGCGCACGTGGGCGACCAGCTTCTCCTCCGCCGTCGGGACAGTGCACTCGCCCGGCGCGCAGGAGAGGACCACCACCCCATCCGCGCCGAGCTCCAGCGGCTTCAGCAGGTCGATCACCCGCAGGCGGGCCGTGCAGGGGACCAGGACCCGCAGGATGCCCGTGGCGGCGGCGTCCTCGGGGGTCGGGCGCAGGAACTGGCGACTCGTGGTCTCGAACATGCAGCAGTAGGACACCAGGAAGGGTCGCTTCACCTCGCCCGCGACCTTGGCGTGCAGCAGCTCCCGCGTCTGGACCTCCATCTGGTCGGTGCTGAAGCGGGTGAGGGAGATCCCGGCGGCCGGACACTCGGTCGCGCAGAGCCCGCAGGCCTGGCACTGGTCGCGGACGATGGTCGCCGTTTCGTGGACGGTGGGGATCTCGTAGGGGCAGATGCGCACGCAGGTCAGGCAGCCCGCGCAGACCTCCTCGCGGACCACGGCCCCCGTCAGGCAGCCGAGGCAGCGGCGCGCCTCCTCCAGGGCCTCCGCCTCCGTCAGGCCGCGCTCGATCTCCTGGAAGCCGCAGACGCGCTCGGCCGCGGGCAGCAGGTGGGGGTCGCGGCGCGCGTACTGTCGCACGCGGTCGGCCACCTGCGCGGCCAGCTCCTCGGGCGTCTCGACGACCGGAGCCGGCTGCTCGAGCATCTCGCCGGTCTCAAGGTAGTGGGCGATGGCTCGGGCCGCGCGATGGCCCTCCCGCACGGCCTCGATGGCCGCGCCGGGACCGGTCGCCACTTCGCCGGCCGCGAACACGCCCTTCACCGACGTCGCCAAAGTGGTGCGCGAGTAGATCAGCCGCCCGCGGTCGTCTTTCTCGACCGGTGAACCCTCGAGGCAACGCAGATCGGCTCGCTGGCCGATGGAGAGGATGATGCTGTCGACGGGCTTGGCGACCACGTCATTCTCGTCGAACTGCGGGCTGAAGCGCTTCTGCTCGTCGAAGACGCGGGTGCAGCGCTTCAGCTCAATGCCGCGCACCTTGCCGTCCTCGGCGTAGATCGCCTTGGGTCCCCAGCCGGGCATGAGGGTCACGCCCTCATCAAGGCCCTCCTCGATCTCCCATTCCCAGGCGGGCATCTCCTCGCGCGACTCCAGGCAGCTCATGGTGATCTGCTGCGCGCCCAGGCGCAGCGCCGTCCGCGCGACATCGAAGGCCACGTTGCCGCCCCCGATGACCATGACCTTCTCGCCCAGCG
>VGFB01001212.1 GCA_016869015.1 Armatimonadota bacterium | reverse complement strand
ACCTGCGCGGCGGCATCCCCGAGGGCGACCTCGACGCCATCGGCGTCTACTGGCAGGTGATCCTCGGCGTGCGCGCGGCACTCTTCGAGTCCGCAGGCCGACCCGGCTACGCGCGCCTGAAGGTCCCCATCAACGAGGTGAAGGCCGCGATCTTCGGCCACGCTGAGTTCACCGCCTTTGTCGCGAGCATCGACCAGCGCTTCGACCGCTGGACGGCCGCCAACCAGGCGCGCCTCGAAGGTTTCGACCGGGGCGGCCATCCCAGGCTGCTCATCGAACAAGTCGCCGAGGACCTGCTCGCCACCTTCCGCGAGGCGCCGCTCCTCGACGCCTACGACGCCTACCAGCAGCTGCTGGACTACTGGCACGCGACCATGCAGGACGACGCCTACCTCATCGCCGCCGAAGGCTGGAAGGCCGGCATCCTCTCGGACATGGACGCCGAGATCGAAGCCCTGGAAACCCGTCGCGCTAAGACCCTCGACCTCAAGCGGGCGATGATGCAGGAGCTGTTAAGCGGCAGGATCAGGCTGGTATGAAGGAATCCCAGCACGCCGAGTGGAAGGAGTCCTGGCGCGACGATCACCTGCGCTGGGTCTGCGGCTTCGCGAACGCGGAGGGCGGGGTGCTGGTCATTGGGCGCAACGACAAGGGGCGCGTGGTGGGCGTTCCGGACGCGGTGCGCCTTCTGGAAGAGCTGCCCAACAAGATCCGCGACCTGCTGGGCATCGTGGTCGAGGTCAACCTGCGCGAGGAACGTGGCAGGGAGTACCTCGAAGTGGTGACGCCGGCCTATACCGCACCCATCAGCTACCGCGGGCGCTACTACCAGCGCAGCGGCAGCACCCTGCAGGAGTTGAAGGGGGCGGCGATGGACCGGTTCCTCCTGCGCCGGCACGGACGCACCTGGGACGGCGTGCCCGTGCCCGGAGTCAAGGCGTCGCATCTTTCGAGGGAGGCGATCCGGGCTTTCCGGAAGCTCTCCTCCGAAAGCGGGCGCATGGATCCCGCCGCGCTGAAGGAAGGTGACCGGCGGCTGATCGAACGGCTCAAGCTGACCGCGGGCGAGTACCTGAAACGCGCGGCCGTGCTCCTGCTGCACCCGGACCCCCAGCGTTTCGTGACGGGCGCGTTCGTGAAGATCGGCTTCTTCCGCTCCGAGTCGGACCTGGTCTACCACGACGAGGTGGGCGGCCACCTGTTTCACCAGGTGCGCCAGACGCTGGACCTGCTCTACACGAAGTACCTCAAGGCAGCGGTCACCTACGAGGGGATCCAGCGCATCGAGCGTTTCCCCGTGCCACACGCCGCCCTGCGCGAGGCGGTGCTCAACGCACTGGTCCATCGCGACTATGCGGTGCCGGCACCGACGCAGGTTCGCGTCTACGACGACCGGCTGAGCCTGTGGAACCCCGCCGTGCTCCCCGAGGGGTGGACGGTGGATACGCTGCGGGGGCGTCATGCGTCGCATCCGTTCAATCCCGAGATCGCCAACACGTTCTTCCGGGCGGGGGAGATCGAAGCGTGGGGGCGCGGGATCGAGCGCATCCATCAGGCGTGCCGGGAGGAACGAATGCCCGCGCCTGACCTCCGGCACGAGGCGAACGGTCTGTGGATGGAATTCCGCTTCTCGGCCGCGTATCGCCGAGTCATCGGCGGCGTCGGCCGGCGTCCGTCCACGGAAGTCGCCACGGAAGTCACCATGGAAGTCGCCACGGAAGTCACCACGGAAGTCACCACGGAAGTCGCCACGGAGGTCACCCCGGAAGTCAGGCTCCTGCGGGTGATGACAACGGAGATGAACCGACAGGACCTGCGGGCCGCGGTGGGCCTGAAGAACGACGAGCACTTCCGGAAGACGTTCCTGATCCCTGCCGTGGAGCGTGGCCTGATCGAGATGACCATTCCCGAGAAGCCCACGAGCCGGCTACAGAAGTACCGGATCACCGCTGCGGGCCGCAGGCTCCTCCGAGTCCCCAGGGCGAAGGGGCGAGCGCGGTGAACGGGGAGCCGCGCTCCGAGCGCCGTACGCAGAACCGCGTCGTCGCGCTCTTCA
>VGFB01001211.1 GCA_016869015.1 Armatimonadota bacterium | reverse complement strand
CGTGGGCCTTCCCAGGTGCGTCGTGGCAGTCGCGCTCGGATTCGCAGCGGTGGCGGCCGGGGCGGCGGAGCTTCCGGCACAGTTCGATCCCGCCACCATGATGCGGGCGAGTGAGGTCCGGCCGGGGATGAAGGGCACGGCGCGCTCCGTGTTTCAGGGAGTGGAGGTCACGGAGTTCAACATCGAGGTTCTGGGGGTTCTGCCCAAGACCAACCTGGGCGGGGACCTCGTGCTGATTCGGGTGCTGGACGGGCCGGTGGTGGAGCGCGGGTGCGGGATCATCGGCGGGATGAGCGGCAGCCCGGTCACGATCGATGGGCGGCTGGTAGGGGCCGTGGCGTACACGTGGTCTTTCGAGAAAGAGCCGATCGGCGGCGTGACGCTCATCGAGTCGATGCTCGATGCGTACGTCAAGCCGGAGGGGGGCGGGGAGCAGAGCGCGGCGCAGCGCCCGGCCGTCCGCCTGCACGGTCGGGAGATCCGACAGGCGCGCATTGTGGGGGGCGAGGAGCGGGGTGCGTTTGCGGACGCCCGGACGATCAACCTGACTCCCGTGGGACTGATGACGTGCGCGGGCCTCGGGCGGCAGACGCTGGGCGACTATGCGGACTTCCTGAAGCCCTACGGCATTGAGCCGATGGCCGGGCCAGGGAGCATGGCGGAGGCCGTGAAGACCGACCTGTCGCCGGGCTCGACCTGCTGCGGGGTGACTTCGAGGTCTCGATGATCGGGACCGTCACGTACCGGCAGGGGGATAGCGTTCTGGCGTTCGGGCATCCGATGATGCAGCTGGGGCCGGTGGACGTGCCGATGGCGACGGCGTTCATTCACGATTTCGTGCCCTCGTATAGCCGCACCGACAAGCTGGGATCGACCATGGAAGCGGTGGGAGCGTTGCGGTCGGACGGGGCGTGGTCGGTCGGGGGGCTGGTCGGCCCTCATCCGCCTACGGTTCCGGTGGACATCACGGTGACGGATGAGACGACCGGCAAGAGGCGGTCCTACCACTGCGACGCCGCGAAGGAGAAGACGCTGACCCAGAGCCTGGTGTCGATGTCGATCGCCAGCGCTCTGGAAGCCGGGTTCCGGCCGTCGGGTGAGGGGACGGCGCAGGTGTCGTTCGAGGTCGAAGGGGAGCGGGGCGCCAAGGTTCGGCGGCACAACATGCACTGGGATCGGGGCTCGATCGCCGCGGTCTGCACACAGGAGATCGGGACGACCCTGTACGTGCTGCGGCGCAACCCGTTCGAGCCGCAGGAGCCGTCGCGGGTCAGCGTGGACATCTCCCTGTCCGACACGAACCTGGCGGCCTCCATCGAAGAGGTCTACACGGACGAGACGGTCGCGAAGGCGGGGGAGACGCTGACGGTGCACGTGGTGCTCCGCCCGTGGGACGGCGAGCCCTTCGAGAAGGTGATCGAGCTGCCCTTGCCCGAGGACCTCGAGCGCGGGCAGATGCGGCTGGGGATCTGTGGCGGGGAGTTTGCCTACACGATGCGCGGCCGCCTGGGCTTGCTGGTGCCGGACTTCGACGACCTGCCGTCGCTGCTCCAGGACATCGAGAAGACGGAGTACAACAACCAGCTCTTCGTTGCCGCCGCGTTGCCCAATGACGGCCTGGGCGTCGGCAAGTACCTGCTGCACCGCCTGCCCTCGTCGATCGCCGGGATCATGGGCTCCTCGCGGACGACCGACCTCACCGGCGGCAAGGAGGAAGTGTCCAAGCTGCTGGACTGCGAGCACGTGATCCTCGGTCAGGCCTACCTGAGTCTGGGCACGGAGGACAAGACGGGCGCCCGGGCCGCTACGCCGTCGCCCAGCGGGCCGACGCCCCCCGGGGGCCCCCCGCCGGCGGCGGGAGCGGCGCGCGGCCATGCCGAGCCGGCGGCGCGCGTCAATCCGCTGACGGCGCCCCCGCTGGAGTGGGCTTCAGTGGCGGCGATCCGGGCCTGGCCGGAGGCGCGTCCCGCGACGGGCCCGCCGAGACCGGTGAACGGGCCCGAGGAGAAGCCGGAGAGCGAAGAGGCCCCGGACGCAGGCGAGGAGGTTGGGGAGGAGGG
>VGFB01001210.1 GCA_016869015.1 Armatimonadota bacterium | reverse complement strand
CAGGACTGGACCGAGTGGACGCTGTACCTCAACAGCCTCGACGCCGAGCAGGTGCGGGTGTACATCGGCATGTGGGGCGGGAAGACGGGCAAGCTGTGGGTGGATGACCTGAGCTTCGAGGGCATCGGCCCGCTGAACATACTCCATCGCCCCGGTACGCCCATGACGGTGACGCGCGACGGCACGGGCGAGGCCTGCGAGGCCGGGACGGACTACGAACCTCCGGTCGACAAGCAGCTCCTCTCCTCGGATCCCTCCCACGAGGCGCCCGTCATGCGGATTCCCCCGGGGAGCCGCCTCAAGGAGGGCGACCGCATCCGGGTGTCTTACTACCACGCGGTGGTCATCGGCGACGGGCAGGTGAGCATCTGCATGTCCGAGCCCGAGGTGTACGACATCTGGGAGACCCAGTCGCGTCTCCTCCGCGAGCACCTCGCACCCACGAAGTTCCTGTTGAGCATGGATGAGATCCGCGCCGGGGGCTCGTGCGCCGCGTGCAAGGCGCGCAACCTGTCGATGGGCCAGGTTCTGGGCGACTGCCTCACGAAGCAGATGGCGATGCTTCGCAAGCACAACCCGGGCTGTGAGGTCCTCTGCTGGAGCGACATGCTCGACCCGAACCACAACGCCCACGGCAGCTACTACATGGTCGACGGCGACTTCACGGGCTCGTGGGCCTGCATCCCCGATGACCTCATCCTGGCCTGCTGGTACTACGACAAGCGCGACCTCTCGCTACCCTTCTTCTCCGAGCGCGGCCATCGCACCCTCGGCGCCGCGTATTACGACGGCGATGACCTGACCAACTGCCAGGGCTGGCTCGATTCCCTCAACCGCACGCCGAACGCGCTGGGCATCATGTACACCACCTGGCAGAACAAGTACGACCTGCTGGCCGGGTTTGGCGACCTGGTCTCGCGGTAGCCGGCCACTCCGCACTTCTCACTTCGCACTTCTCACTTCGCACTCATCACTGCCGGGAGTCACCTCGCATGCCTCTCCTGCCCATGCACCTTCTCCTCCGCGATGCCCGCGCCGAGGGCCGTTGCCTCGCGGCGCTGGAGTGCTGGGACAGCACCTCCGTCCGCGCCATCGCGACTGCCGCCGAGCGCACCGGCGCCTCGGTGATCTTCCAGGCCTCGCCGGCCGAGTACGCGCTGCCCGGCGGGCCGGAGGCCCTGCGGGAGCTGGTCGGGTGGCACGTCGAGCGCACCGGCATCGAGGCTGCGCTGCACCTGGACCACGGGATGAAGCTGTCGGAGGTCGAGGAGTGCGTGAGGGCGGGCTTCACCTCGGTGATGCTCGACGGGTCACACTTCCCCTACGAGGAGAACGTCCGCCTGACGCGGGAGACGGTGGACATCGCCCACGCCTTCGGGGCGAGCGTCGAGGGTGAGCTCGGCCACGTCGCGGGGCTGGAAGGCGACATCAGCGTGTCTGAGGAGGACGCGCTGCAGACCGATCCCGGGCAGGCCGCCGACTTCGTGGCGCGGACGGGCCTGGACTGCCTCGCGGTCGCGATCGGCACGGTGCACGGCGTGTACCGCGGCGAGCCGCAGATCAACCTCGAACGCCTGGAGCAGATCGCTGCGCGCGTCGAGCAGCCGCTGGTGCTGCACGGCGGCTCGGGCACGCCGGAGGGCCTTGTCCGCGAGTGCATCCGGCGGGGGGTCGCGAAGATCAACATCTGTACCGAGCTACAGCAGGCCTGGCTCGGCGGGATCGAGGAGAGCGGGCGGACGAACTCCATCTCCGCCCCCGGCCGCTTCTACGCGCCGGCCTTCGAGGCGCTCGTGCAGCGCATCATCGAGAAGATCGAGCTGTTCCGGAGCGCGTGAGGGGCCCGCCGTCACTCGCGCAGATCGACGACCTCCTGCTCCAGCCCCACGCACTCGCTGTTCTCGACCGTCAGCCCCCGCACGCCCTTCCCGATCCGCAGCCCGATCCGGCGCCGCGCCTCGCATGCCTCCCGCGTGTCTACGATCCGGTTGTTGCGCAGGACCACGTCCTCGGCCGTGCCCTGCATCTCGATGGCGACGCAGTCCCCTTCGACGCCGCTG
>VGFB01001209.1 GCA_016869015.1 Armatimonadota bacterium | reverse complement strand
CGCCGTCGTAGGTCATCGTGACCCGTCCGCCGGTCGCGGGCTTTACAGTCAGCATCTCGTCCTCATAGCTCCAGGTCATCGTCGTCACCGCACCCGCCGCGTCGGTCGTCAGCGTGTTGCCGTTCTCGTCGTACGTGTAGGTTGTGAGCGTGCCGCTGGCATCCTCCGTCAGCAGTTCGTTCGCGGCATCGTAGGCGTACGTGGTCCTCGCGCCCGAATCGACCTTCGTCAGGCGGTTGCCGACCGCGTCGTAGGTGTACGTGATGTCGTACGCGCTATCGCCCGACCGCTGCTCGCGGGCGAGCTGGTTCAGCGCGTCGTAGCTGTAGGTAACCCGGTCGCCACTACCTTCGGCAACACTGACGGGGTTTCCTACCGCGTCGTACTCGTACCCGAAGCTGCAGATCGTCGTCGCGTCCGACTTCGCATTCACGAGTTGCGTCGTCCGCCCCGCCGCGTCATAGCTGTGCACCGCCGTCGTGCCGTTGTCGTGCGTCATCGTCGCGATGCGGCCGAGGGCGTCGTATTCCCACGCCCGCTCACCTGCCAGGTTGGCCGCGCTCCAGACCCCCTCAGTTGCTGGTCATTGTGGGTCGCTGCCTGCCGACGCCGCGATCACCGATCCAACGGAGGGCTAGCGGCAGATCGAGAGGGATGAGGCGTGGTGACCTTCTCCAACTCCTCATAGAGCTCCCAGCGACACTCCTCCATCACGGCCCAACCGTTGGCGTCGAACGTCGAGAGCCTCAGGTTGCGGGTAGACGGCGCAGGTGTTCTCACCGCCTCGTGGATGACGTCACCCCACACGTCCATGTCTATCTGCCAGGTTCCGGACGTGTGCTTGCTGCGGTCGGGAGGTCGGTACGTGATGTGCAGGAGTTCTGGGGTCCAGTCCACCGAGAACTCGACTCCAGGATGGGCCCTCTCGAGCCGCTCGCTGAGCAGTCCCATAGGCTGCACATACTCAGGCTCGGCGCGCCTGTGTCCAGCCGCCAAAGGCTTCGGCGGACCACCGGCGTCGGCCAGCGCAGGCGTCTTCCGGCCTGGCTCCCCACGGGTCTGTGGTTCTCCGCGTGCCTCCCGCCCCGGTGACGCCCCGGACGCCAGCGACTTCGCGTCGTGTGCGCGGCGACACGAGATGCAGGTTGGCACGATGACCAGAATGGCGAACGTCATACTGACCCGTCGCATGCCCATATCCTCCCGGCGGCACCATCGCGGCGCGTGAAGGGCCCCAACTCAGCCTCGGTCGGGGACGTTGCTGCGCACTGCAATACGCTAGGCAGGCGCGCCGCTGCAATTGGGCGCCCGTGCGTCCCGCAGCTAGCACCTACACGAAGTCGCACAAGTCCGTGCAGAACGTGTCACACGCTGCTCCCACGGGATCCAGTGTGAAGTGGACGATCCAGCAGGTGAGGTCCGCGCCGACGTAGTGGCAGATGACGGCGTGGGCGAAGAGGCCGAAGGCTTCGCAAGTCGCCTTGCAGACGGACTCGCATAGCTTCTGCCCCGGCTCGTACGGGTTGGTGACCGGGGGCCCTACTCGCTCGCCGACGCACATGTAACTGCCCGTCGAGTAACCACGGGCGACCAGCTTACTGCTATGCAGCTTGCAGAAGTCCTCGACAGCGAGGCCCCGGCAGATGAGGACAGGCACACAGCCCCAGTCTTCGTCGTACACGTCCCAAGTGTCCCACCACACCGTCAGCTTCCCCCATATCGGCTGCTTGTACTTCTTGGCCGAGGGGCACCACGTGTACTCCGTGTGGGTGTGTGTCTTGCGGTTCTTCTGGACCCTCCTCGGTTTGCAGGTCCTGGGATCGCACTTCAGCCCACTTGGGTCGGCACCCATCGCCGGGCGGTTCCCTACATATGCGTACGCACTGGTGCCCGCCAAAGCCACTGGATCGCAACTGAGGAAGCTCCCCGCCCCGGGCTGGTAGTACCTCCGCCGGAGGTAGTAGCCGCTCAGGCCGGTCTCCTGTTGGTACCCGAGCTCGCCGATGTAGCGGTACGGGTTCTCCGTGCTGCCAGTGCTGGCGAGGAGGTTGCCGAAAGCGGAGTAG
>VGFB01001208.1 GCA_016869015.1 Armatimonadota bacterium | reverse complement strand
GTTCAGCCGGTACTTGCGCTCATCCTCGTACTCATACTCCTCAGGGGTGACCGCGCGCGGCCCCGCGGCCTCGCCCTCCTCGTCGGCAAACACGTCCGCCGCCGCGTGGTGCGTAGCGACGGTGGCCTGCGCCTGGTCCGCGTCGCCCTCCTCCATGTCGACGAAGGCGTCGTCATCCGCCTGCCCGACCCGCAGCGCAGGCCCGGCCGCCGGCGCCGCCGCGTCGACCGAGTCCATCTCGTCGAAGCCGTCGAAGTCCTCCTCCACCGCGCGCCCCTTCGCCACGAAGGGGTCGGCCCCGATGCTGGCCACCCGGCGGTGCCGCGCGGCAGTCGCCGGGTCGAGGCGCTCGATCTGCGCGAGCAGCGCCTCGTCATGTCCGCCGCGGAGATGAAGGAGGTGCTCGTACTGCTGTACGGCCTTTCGGGGCTGCCCAAGCTGCTCATGGAGCGAGGCCATGAACTCCCGCGGCTCCTCGAACTGCGGGTCGGCGTCGATCGCGAGCTGCGCCTCCTCGAGGGCGCGGTCCGGCTTGTGCTTGGCGAGGTGCTGATGCGCGCGCGACAGATGAAGTCCGGCCTCGATCCTCTGCGGGGAATCCTCGATTCCAGCCATCGCCTAGTACCCTCCTCGGGCGGGCGGCGCCCGCCAGCGGAATCGCCACGGCTCCCGATACGTTTCGCCCCAACTGCGGAAAGGCCCTCTTGGGCGCAGTAGGTCGAGCAGGTGCACCTCGCGGTCCCGGCGAAGGCAGTCCTCAAGACTTGCTGGATTCCTTGAGGAGGTGACCGTCCGTGCCGCGCAGAGGATTCACCCTAATCGAGTTGTTGGTTGTGATCGCGATCATTGCCATCTTGGCCGCGATCCTCTTTCCGGTCTTCGCCAGAGCGCGCGAGAAGGCCAGGCAGGCCAGTTGCAGCAGCAACGTCAAGCAGATCAGTCTCGCCGTATTGATGTACGCCCAGGACTACGATGAGATGTTCTGCAACCTCGGCTACAGCACGTGCTGGAACCCCAACATGGCGGGCATCTTCTGGCCGGAGCAGACGCTCCCCTACACGAAGAACAGCCAGATCTACCTCTGCCCTAGCGCCACCGGCGGCGACCGCGCGACCGCCCTGATCCCCGGCGGGAAGAGCTACGGCTTCAGCATCTGGGTGTACCGCAAGTACGGATGGTACCAGGTCATCAAGGGGCCGACGCAGCCCGCCAACACGATCATGCTGGGTGATCGGGCGAACGGGTGTGAGCGCATTCTCGCCCCGAACTGCGTCGTGGCGGGCTGTGGGTGCTACAGCGGGCAGAGCCCGGTGCAGAACAACCACTACCTCACCGATCGCCACAACGAGGGCGCGAACTTCGCGTTCTGCGATGGGCACGTGAAGTGGTACAAGGTCGAGCTGCCCAGCGCCACCAATGGCTACAACCCGGGCTCGCCGGATCGGACGCTCTGGGGACCGTAGCCGCCGCTCAGGCGGCAGGGCGCGCTTCGTCCGCGTGACGCACGAACGGAGAGAGACCCAGTCGGGGGCTCTCTCCGTTCGCGCGAATCCCTCCCCGGAGCCCCGTCGTGCTCATCGGCTGCATGTTGTGGCGGATCGGCGAGGCGCTCGACCTGTTCGAGCAGATCGTCTGGGCGCGCGAGCACGCCTTCGAGGCCGTGGCCTTCTGGACGTGCGCCGGTCGGGCCGGGGAGTGGCAGGGCTTCGATGCGGCTCGCGCGACGCCGGCGGAGACGGAGCGGCTACGGGCGGCGCTGGGGCCGTTCGCGTGCGTCGATCTCCATGCGGCGGTTGCGCTGACCGAAGGCACGCTGCCGGAGCTGCTGCGCGCGGTGGCGTTCGCGGGTGAGTTGGGCGCGGCGACGGTCACTCTTCACATCGACGAGGCCGGGCCGGGCGCGTTGCTCGCGCTGCACGAGGCCGCCGAGGCGGCCGGCGTGCAGATCGGCCTGGAGCTGACGCGCGACTACGAGCTCGCGATGCGGGAGGCGACGCCCAGGATCGGGCTGACGCTGGATGTCGGCCACGTGTCCTTCGAGGGGGGCGCGGGCTACCGCGAGTTCG
>VGFB01001207.1 GCA_016869015.1 Armatimonadota bacterium | reverse complement strand
TAGAGCCAGTCGCGGTACTGGGCGGCGGGCACGCGCCAGTCGCCCCGGTGCACGTTCAGCCGCCAGACGAGGCCCCCGGCGCCGAGGCTGTCGTCCAGCGGGCCGTAGGCCTCCGTCTCGAAGCCCAGTTCGCGCCCCTCCACGTTCAGCGCCTTGTACCGGTAACGGTCGTCCCGGCAGTGAATCCAGCAACCGCTCTCCCGGCCCTGGAGAACCGCCAGGCCGGCCTCCCACATGATCGGCCAGTTCCAACGGCCCTGTAACAGCGCGTCCTCGAGCGGGAGCTTCACTCCCTGGAAGAACGGCGCGACCAGGTCGAGGTCATCGCGCAGGCCGAGGAGGCGCCACCGGCAGGCGAGGACCCCGGCGCGCGAGGAGTACGCCGAGGGCTCGATGAGGAGATCCCCCGACTCGGGGTCCTCGGAGATCGTCAGCACCCCGTCGGCCTCCCAGCCGCTGAGCCGGAACTGAGCGGCGAGGTCATGGAGGCGATGGAGGGTGATCTGGGCGGCAAGGTTGCCCACCACGTCCACCGTCTCTCCGCTGCCGTAGATCAGCTGTAGCGCCGAGCCGGACGGGGGCGCGCCGATGAGCTCTTCCCCCGTGGCCTTGCTGCGCAGCGAAGTAAGAAGGCCGCGATCGAAGGTGGCGGTCAGTGTCTTCGTATCGGCGACGAGGGCGGTCTGGGTCAGGCGGATCATGACGGCCTCCGAACGATGGAATCGTAGCCTCTTCCCCCCTCCTCACTCAGGACCGGGGGGAAGGAGACGAGGGCTGTCCCTGGTCTGCGCCCCCTCCCAGCACAACGTGACAGACCACTAGTCGCGGGTGCGGCCCAGCAGCAGCCAGCCCCCGGCCCCTGCCGGGAGTGTGCAGCGCTCGCCCTGACCGAGGGAGCGGGCCAGCGCGAGTTCGCCGGTCCGGGGGTCGAGCGCGCGGAACCGCAGGGCCGTGCGGGCTTCGAGCGTCAGGCCTGCGGGGCGGAGGCCGATCGGCACGCACACGAAGCGAGGCCCCCGGCGGCTCTGGGCCATGCGCACGCACCCATCCGTCGCGCCCGGGACGGCGGGCCACGTCTGGCCGGCCTGCCCGCCGGCGAAAGTCGTGAACACGGCGCCGCCGCCTGTCCCATCGTCACGCTGCCAGCTCGGCAAGTCGGCGGGCAGCAGAGCCCGCAGGCGGCGGAAGTCGGTGATCGCAGGTGTGTCCTCAAAGCGCGTCCGCCCGAAGACCCCGGCTTCGGAGTGGAAGACGTACATCGGCAGCTTCGCCGCATAGGCGAAGGCTGCGGCCAGGACCAGGCGGAG
Source organism: Armatimonadota bacterium (assembly GCA_016869015.1). GTDB lineage: Bacteria > Armatimonadota > Zipacnadia > Zipacnadales > VGFC01 > VGFC01. Next base: position 761 of record VGFB01001207.1, on the reverse strand, counting down.
GCTCTCGGTCTCGGAGGCTACCGAGGCCCCCGGCCCGATGGGCTCATTGCTGCTGACGGGTGGCAGGCCGGGCAGCGCGCCGAGGCGCCAGCAGTCGTAGACGGGGAGCCACCCGTCCTCGACGCTGCGGTCTCGGCTGAAGTGCCAGGTGGCAACATCGGCGGCGCTCCCGCCGTACAGTTCGGCAAACGATCCCTCGTGGTGGGACGTGATGGCGACCGGCACCTCCGTCCGGTCGGCGAGGAGCTGCGCGAACTCACGCAGGTCGGCGACACCCTCCGGCCCGGCGAAGCCGTTCTGCCAGCCCTCGTTGGCGACCTCCAGGAGGATGATCTTGCCCTCGCGTCCGGCGACCACCTCGGCCAGCAACCGCTCCAGGTGGGCCAGGCGGTCCGCCTTGCGCGGCATGAGCTGGGCATCCGCGAAGATCGTGATCTGCGATCGGAGTCCGTACCGGTCATGGGCCAGGTCCACCAGCCGGCGGAACTGCTCCCAGTAGTCCGGCCAGGCCTCCACTCGACGGCCCTCGCGATCGGTGAACGTCACCGGCGCGATCTCCCGCCCGCTCCACGCCGGGTACCAGCCCACCATCGACAGCATCCGGTAGTAGTTGAAGCCCTGGCGCGAGAGGAAGGCCAGGTCGCTCTCCAGACGCGCCGGGTCGTTCCGACAGCGCCGGAGCGCCTGAAAGTAGGAGACGCCCAGCCCCAGGAAGGGGCGGCCGTCCACCGTGAGGGAGTGGTCGATCACGCGGACCGGAG
>VGFB01001206.1 GCA_016869015.1 Armatimonadota bacterium | reverse complement strand
TCGCCCGAGGGCGCCTCAGCCTCCGTCTCCTCCTCGTGGTCGTGGCCCTCGTGTTCGTCACCCTCAGCCTTGGGGTCGTCGCCCTCGGCCTCGTGGTCGTGACCTTCGTGCTCGTCGGCCTTCGCCTCGGAAGAAGCCGTCTCCGTGGACGTCTTCGCCGATTCCCCCTTGCAGCCCGCCATCACCAGGGGATAGGTCAACATCAGGAGCGCCACAATCAAGAGAGCGGGCCGGCCACGCATCTCGAGTCCTTTCCACACCCACGCGGTCCGGGGCACAGGCCCCTCGGCGGGTCCCGGGGACAGGGATTGGCTACTAACGACTCCAACGCAGACAGGGCCGACCCGTGTTCCCAACGCGCAGCCCCCATCCCCTCGCACCGGCAGGAACGATCGCCTCCCCCGGCGAAGGAGGGGACATCCGTAACGTCCGGAGGCTGTGTGGCCGTGAAGTGGGCTCTCGTGTTCGACGTGGACGGCGTGATCGCCGATACGGAGACGCTCAACGCGCAGGCGAGCGTGCTCATGTTCCGTCAGCTGTACGGCGTCGCCGTCCAGCCGGAGGACTTCCGACCCTTCGTGGGCACGGGCGATGAGCGGTACGTCGAGGGCGTCGCGGAGAAGTACGGCGTCAAGATCGACACCGCGGCCGCCGTCGCGAAGCGGGCCGAGAGCTTCTTTGCGCTGCTGGACTCCGAGCCGCTGCCCGCAGCGCCGGGCGTGCTCGGACTGGTGGCCGAAGCGCGCGGTCGGCCGGAGGCGAAGCTGGCCATCGCCACGTCCGGCCAGAAGGCGAAGCAGTTCCCGGTCATCGAGGGCACGGGCCTGAAGCTGGAGTGGTTCGACGTGGTCATCACCGGGGACGATGTGACCCGCAAGAAGCCCGACCCCGAGATCTACGCGCTGGCGGCGGCGCGTCTGGGGCTGGAGCCGGCGCGTTGCGTGGTCTTCGAGGACGCTCCGGTCGGCGTGCAGGCTGCGCGCGCCGCGGGCTGCCGTTGCGTGGCCGTGACGAGCACGGTAGGAGGTGATGAGCTGCAGGAGGCGGACGTTGTGGTCGACAGCCTGGCAGGACTCTCGTTTGATCGGTTGGAGTCCTTGGCTCGGGGGCCGGCGGCTCCGTGAGGCGCTCTGGAACCTGAACCGTCTCTCATCCGTCATACTGCCAACTGTAGTGGGAATGCCCCTCATCGGAGGGAATCGAGGGAACAAGCATGGGAAGGGTTGCATCGCTGTTAGCGGGCGTCTTGCTGGTCTGCATCGTGGTCGGCTGCGGCGGGGGGGACGCGATCGCCCCGCCCCAGGGCACCACCGGCCAGGTCTCGGGTCGGGTCGTCGGCGTCGGCGACCCCACGGAGTACACCATTCTGGTTGACGGTCAGCCGACCGACATCCAGCCGGGGCCCAGTGGCGACTTCCTGGTGCCCGGCCTTCCGCCCGGTCCCCACACCATCGGGATCGTGAAGGGCGGCGCCATGCAAGGCATCTACCTGCCTGCGCCGGTTGAGCCCGGGCAGGACACGAACATCGGCGATGTGACGCCGGAGCTGGGGGGCCAGATTGCCGGCATCGTGACCCGCGTGCTGGAGGACGGCACGGTCGAGGCCGTCGAGGGGGTTGAGGTCACGGCCACCGCGATGGTCTACTGGGAGCCCGGCGATCCCGGCGGCACCGACCCCAGCGAGCCCGTGGGCATCGGGCGGACGGGCGATCCCGAACAGGTCGTCATCAGTGCCTTCACCAATGCCAACGGCTCCTACCTCATGGAGGCCGTGCCGGTAGGCGGCTACGATGTGATGGTGGTCGTCCCGGGCTATGATCCTCAGGTCCAGTGGGTATGGGTGGATGCGGGCACGACGGTGGCCACCGACTTCCGCGTGTACCCCGCCCCCGAGCAGGGCGTGGGCACCGTGGAGGGCATCGTGACCGGCGCGGGGGCTCCGCTGGAAGGCGCGATGGTCACCCTCACCACCCGCAGCCCGTGGCCCGTCCCGCTGCCGCTGGAAGCGGTCGAGAGTTGGCTCGACTCACGCCCAGGCGGCGGCACGATGCCCTGCAGCGTCGAGGACGGCTGC
>VGFB01001205.1 GCA_016869015.1 Armatimonadota bacterium | reverse complement strand
ATGGACTGCGAGGTCGAGATTCTGACGGTCGTCGCGGAGGTGCTGCGGGACTTTGGCGTCCAGGACTTCCGGTTCATCCTGAACAACCGCAAGATCCTGCAGAGCCAGCTTCGCGTCGCCGGTCTCACCGACCCGGAGACACAGGCCACGGTGCTGCGCGGGCTGGACAAGCTGGACAAGGTTGGGCCCGAGGCGGTGGGGGAGTATGTCGCCACGCGGGGCGTCGATCCCGATGCGTACGCGCGGCTGATGGGCCTCATCCCCGAGCGCGACGCCAATGAAGCAGTCCTGGAGGGGCTGCAGGCGGCCCTCGATCCGGACGACGGCGGGCTGGAGGGCGTGCAGGAGCTGCGGGACATCCTCAGCCTCGCGAACTCCGCCGGCCTCGGGGCCGCCATCGAGGTCGCACCGCTGCTCGTGCGTGGCCTGGACTACTACACGGGCCCGATCTTCGAGGTGCGCTCCCCGGCGCTGGGGGACGTGTCCTTCGGCGGCGGAGGACGCTACGACACCCTCGTGGAGGCGTTCGGGGGACGACCGGTCGGGGCGGCCGGCTTCGCTTTCGGCGTGGACCGCCTCGTCGCGATCCTCACGCAACAGGGCCTGGTGAGGCCGGCCCGGTGTGAGGCCCAGGTGATGCTGGCCGTGCGGACCCAGGCCCTGGCGGGAGAGGCCTTTGCGGTGGCCGGCCGGCTCCGGGAGGCGGGTGTTGCGACCTTTCAGTACGTCGGGCCGGCGAAGCTGGGCAAGCAGTTGGGGTTCGCGGAGCGCATGGGCTTCCAGTTCGTGGTGGTGATCGCCGAGGACGAGGTCGCTGCGGGCATCGCGAAGATCAAGGCGATGGCCAGCCGGGAGGAAGCGGAGGTCCCCTTCTCCGAGCTGGGGGCCTACCTGCTCCAGAGGTTGGAGCCGGCATGAGGTCCCGGAGCAGGAAAGCGGTACTAGTTTGACGAAATAGTTGTCTGTGCCGGCTGGCCGACGCCTGATCTCGAGCGCACCCATGCCCCAGCCCTCCGAGGCAACCAACCAACCAGCGCCGAACGCGGTCCGGCTGCAGCAGGCCGCGCGCGCCGTTGGGACGCGCCTCGAGGCCGAAACCGGCGAGATCGTGCTGGAGCAGGGCGCACCGGGGGCGGCGCTGTATGTGGTGGAGTCCGGAGCGCTGGACGTAGTCGTCGAAGCCAGTGACGACCTCCGCTTGCCGGTGGTGCGCCTGGGGCCGGGGGCGCACTTCGGCGAGATGTCCCTCCTGACGGGTACCCCAGTCTCCGCCGACGTGGTGGCCTGTGAACCGACCGTCCTGTGGCACGTGACGGCGGAGCAGTTCGCCGGGCTGGTGCGCGAGGAGCCCGGCCTGATGGAGTATGTGGCCGGGCAGCTGGCCTCGCGTCTGCGCCACACCAACGAGCAGCTGGCCGCCCAGAGTCAGCAACACGCCGCCCTGGGCCGACTCCTGACGTCGCAGCGCGATTGCCCGTACCGGGCCGACCTCCCCAGCATGGAGCGTCGTTCGGGCGTCGAGGAGGCTGTTGCCGCGGACGGACCGGTGTTGATCGTCGGGGAGGAGGGCGTGGGCAAGCGCGCCCTGGCCCAGCACCTCCACGCGTTGAGCGGCCGGGGGGAGAGCGCCTTGCTGGTCGTGGACTGCGCGGGTCTGGCGGCCGAGGACGCTCGAGGTCAACTCTTCGGCGACGCGGACCCGGCGTGTGTCACGCGCTTTGCGGATCGATTGGGCTTCGTGCAGGCGGCCGACGGCGGAACGCTGGTGCTGGCGAACGTGGATCGGCTGCCCCTTGGCACGCAGGATGACCTGGCCGCGTTCCTCACGAGCGCCTCTAGCGGGCCGGCACAGGTCTCTCTGCGCACGGTCGTCACGGCGACGCTGTCCCCGGAGGAGCTGCGTCGGGGCGGCAACCTCAGCCCCTCGCTCGCGGAGGCGCTGGCCGGGGCTCAGACGATCAGCCTGGCGCCCCTCCGCCGTCGTCGACGGGACATCGTGCCCCTCGCCGAGCACTTCCTGGAGTGCCTCGCCCAGCGTCGTGGCCAACCGGCCAAGCGGCTGACCGAGGGGGCCCG
>VGFB01001204.1 GCA_016869015.1 Armatimonadota bacterium | reverse complement strand
TGAGGCGTCGTTGCTGGTGCTTCACTGGCACATCCTCGACGCCATGGGCCACGACCTCGTTCCGCTCACCGACCCCTCCGGATCGGACTTCGATCCGGAGCGGGCCGGGGAGGCCTGGGAGGCGGTCCGAGGCTACTACCGGGCCGCCGACCGCTTCGTGGGCGCCTTCATGGAACGCTTCGACGACGGGCAGACGGTCTTTGCCGTCGTCTCCGATCACGGCATGCCCGCGAACCGCAAGGCGGTCTCCCTGGTCAACGCCTTCAGGGACCGGGGCTGGCTGGCGCTCACGGCGGATGGGCAGGGCGTAGACTGGACCCGCAGCAGTCTCTTCTTCGCGCAGAACCACCTGTGGGTCAACCTGCAGGGCCGGGACGAGGGGGGGATCGTGCCGCCCGAGGACTACCCGAAGCTCCGGGCCGAGGCGCTGGCGGCGCTCCGCGAGATCAGGGACCCGGAGACCGGCGAGCACGTCATCGCCTTCGCGCTGCCCCGGGAGGATGCGGCGGTGGTGGGTCTGTGGGGCGAGTACATCGGTGACCTCGTGTTCTGCTATGCGGGGGGGTATCGCTGGTCGGGGCCGGAGGTGCTGCGGCTGGGCGAGGAGCGGGTGGTCTTCCCTTGCGGCGGAGGGAACCACGGCCCGATGCTGCCGACCTACGAGACCGAGGCCACCTCGGTGCTGGGGACGCTCATCCTGGCGGGCGCCGGGGTGCGTCCCCGGAAGCCGGCGTCGCGCCTGGATCAGCTGAGCGTCTGCACCACTGACCTTGCCCCGACATTGGCGCACCTGCTGGGCATCGATGCCCCCGCGCAGAACGAGGGTCGCGTTCTGCGGGAGTTCCTGGCCGACACGCCCTCGGCGCATCCCCCGCGTCGGCTCACGCCGACTGACCGCCCCATCGTGCATCGGCCGAGCACCAGGCCCCGGCCCCCCGGACTGCAGGGAGACGTGACGGATGAGGCGTGAGAGGCTTCGGGGACCGGCCTTCGACGATGCCGGCGAAGCCCTAACAGATCAATTCCACGTCAAGTCGTTTCCACAGGAACTGACTTCACCCGCGCCGGCGCGCCGGGCGCAAGTGATACCTATCACATCCAGGATGGCGAGGACTCGCTTCCTTGGGCGGAGTGCCTTGTGTATACTCTCCGAGGGTTCACGGTAGCTCAGTCCCCACAGGAGGCGGAACGGTTCATGCGGAAATCCGGTTTTACCTTGATCGAGTTACTGGTCGTCATCGCGATCATCGCCATTCTGGCGGCGATCCTCTTCCCCGTCTTTGCTCGGGCGCGGGAGAAGGCTCGGCAGGCGTCGTGCCAGAGCAACCTGAAGCAAATCGGCATCGCTACGATGATGTACGCCCAGGACTACGACGAAGTATGGCCCCGCAACGCCATCGGGTCGTCGTTGGGCACGATCTGGGTTGACGGCGTGCTGGTGCCATACGTCAAGAACCTCCAGCTATGGCGGTGCCCGTCCTATGGCAACCCGCAGGCGACCGCCGGGGTCGGCTGGCCGGGCGCAGCGAACTGCGCGTGCGCTGGCACCCACTGGCGCCTCCGGGCGGGCTATGGCCCGAACTACGGTGACGCCGCCCGCCTCAATCCCTGGCCCGTCCCCAGCGGCCAGGCGATGGCCAGCATTCCGGACCCGGCCGGCACCCTCTGGATGATGGACAGCACGTGCGTCGTGTCGTCGCCCCCAGGGATCTGGCCGTGTGACACCGCCGCCAACCGAACCGCCTCGCTGCGCCACAACGAGGGTGGCAACGTCGTGTTCTGCGATGGTCACGTGAAGTGGCTCGGCACGGGCGGGCTGCGCGAGCACACGTTGCTGGAGGCGGGGGGCGCGAAGGGCATCTGGAGCACCACCTACGGAGACTGAGTCGTCGGCGTCGCCGACAGGCCGTATCCGCCGCCGGGCCCGGGAGCTTACGGGCCCGGCGGCGCTGTTTGGCGGCGACCAAGATTAAAGTTTGAAGACGCGACCCCGGGTGTTTGCGTTGGGGCGCGGAAACTGGTATAGTCCGGGGTGAGACGTCGGCGGCAACACTGGTGCGTGTCGGCCCTGCTCTGGG
>VGFB01001203.1 GCA_016869015.1 Armatimonadota bacterium | reverse complement strand
CACCTTCGGCGTTAGCGCCAGCGCGCGGGCCTTCCCCGCCTCCACCACGACGCGCTCACCCGCCTCGTAGTGGCACCTGTCGCTCACGAGGACGTCGTGCGCACCCGCTCCCACCTCCGTGCGGCCCAGGGGCGTCCGCCCCGCCGACTCTCCGTCCAGCTTCAAGTCCAGACCCGACGGGTTGGAGGTGACCTCGAGCCAGCCGAAGTTCGGGTCCAGAGCCCAGGAGACCTTCTGCTCGCCCTGCACGTTCAGCGTCTCCTTCCGGGCGTGGTGCTTCTCCAGCACCATCTCCACCGAGTGCACGCCCACCGCCAGCGCCTTCGAGCAGGGGGTCCGGCGGTCCAGCGGGCGGCCGTCCACCATCACGAGCGCTCCGGCCGGCCGCGACTCGAAGCTCACCACCGCGCCCGACGCCGCCCCGTCCGCCGCCGACTCCGCCTTCCACTCGCCGCTCTTGCCGCCGAGCGTCCCCTCCCGCGGGGCCCGCGGCTGTGCCCCCGGCGCGGCCGGGAGCTGAACCGGCACCCGGAGCTGCCCGAGCAGCGCGTCCACCGCCTCCGCGACGGCCAGCGCAGGGCTCTTCGCGTTCCATGGCACGTTCGCCGACGCCGACACGCATCCCTTCTCCACCGACTGCAGCGTCAGGCCCAGCCACGACGACCCCCCGGTCCGACGCAGCCGCGCGGCAAGCCGCGAGCTCGCCGACACCTCCATCCCCAGGCGGCACTGCTGGCCCTTGTCGCGCCGGTCGTCGTGGGACGCCCGCCGGAGCGCACGGATCGCCTCCCGCTCCGCCTCCGGCAGCACCACCGTCACCTTGTCCCGGAGCGCGAGTTGCCCCTCCACAAGCTCCCGGAGCCCCGCATCCTCCTGGCCGCCCGGCGCCGCCGCCTCCACGAGGACCCGCGGGCTCGCCTTCAGGTACTCCTCCACCTTGCGCCCGACCTCGCCGACGTGCCCCGCCGACACGAGGAGGTTCCCCTGCCACGACCAGAGGAACGCCGCCGGCAGCGTGGAGCCGGCCCCCAGGCGCTCGGCGATGGAGCCGTCGAAGTCGCACACCACCTTGTCCGGCTGCCACCCGAGCCCCTTGCACCCGCCCTCCGGGTCCTTGACCGCCACCACCACGAGCCGCAGCCCCTGGTCCCGGTACTGCTCGTGGAGCGCCTTCCACCTGGGGACCGCCTCCATGCACGGGAGACACCAGGTCGCGTAGAGCTCCACCGCGAGGAGCTTGACCCCGGCGCGGCCGAGCCACGACTGGACGTCCAGATCCTCCTCCCCGCGCGCCGGCAGACACCACACCATCCCCGCGACCAACGCCCACGCTGCCGCTGCCCTTCGGCTCATCCCGCCCCCACCGTGATCGCCCGATTGTCGCGCGGGAGGTGCCCCCACGCAACCCGCACCGGCATGCATGGGCGGCGCGTGTGGCAAGCGCGGCGCAAGCGACGGGGCCAGTGCGGGCCGGTCCGGAGCCAGATCGCCCCTCGTCTGCCCGCGGCGGTCGAGCACGGGGAGCGCAGCCCCATGGCGCTCATCGAGGGGTCCGCCGCGAGACCCGGCAACGAGACATCCGGGCGCACGAGGTGGTGCACGCCGTGGCGAAGGTCCTTGTGTCGGCGCAGAAGCGCGAGCGCACCGCGGAGCCCGCGAGCCCGCCGTGCGCCGCGGCGGCGCCGCCGAGAGACCTGCCCCGGGCACAGCACCCCGCCGCCCCGTCGCAGAAGCCCGACCGGGACGACCGAAAGAAGGCCCGTCCGTCGCTCGCGCATCTCCTCCCCCCTGCATCCCACGGCCCCGGGCTCCTGCCGGCAGCGATTCAGGTTCCGTGCCAGCGGGGTCAATCGGGCGACCGTGGCGGCGCCGGCCCACCGGAAGACGGGGTATCCGGGCCTTCCGGCCGCGACGGGTCACGTGACGGTCGCGGGCTACGTGATCAGGAATGAGAGGGTCGGAAATGATGCGCTCTGTCTGAGCTGGGACCCTCGGAGAAGCGCATGCGGAGGTTCTGCCCGGCCGCGTCCTGGTCCGGCGCGGCGGCTCGCCGCGCTCGGGAGCCTTGCAGCATTTCGGT
>VGFB01001202.1 GCA_016869015.1 Armatimonadota bacterium | reverse complement strand
AACGGGCCGTCCACCAACCCAAACAATCACGAGTGACAGACCACTAGCCGCCGGCTGAGGGGTGGAGCATGGCTTCCGATGGCGCAACCGAGCGGCGAGCGACGCGGCTCCATGGCACGGTGGCCGTGCTGCGGCGCCTGCTCCTGCTCTCGGTCGCTCTCAATCTGGTGCTCTCCGCCGTGCTGGTCCGGGGGTGCTTCAGCCGCGGCACGGCGCGGGCGATCCTGGTGGATGGCGAGCTGGTCTGCCTCGTTCGGAGCGGCCGGGCGGCCAACGACGTGCACGACCGGGTCCTCGCGGCCAAGCAGGGCGACTTCGCGGGGGAGGTCTCCTTCAAGCAGAAGTGGGAGGACAAGCCCTGGCCGGCCAAGGGCGAGAAGATCCAAACGGTCCGCGAGGCGGTCGAGCTGCTGAAGCCTCGACTGGATGTGGTGGTCGAGGGCTGGGCCGTCCAGGTGAAGGGCCGCGACATCGTCGTCCTGGCTACTCAGGAGAGGGCGGAGGAGACCCTCAGCACGCTGAAGGCGAAGTTCCTGGCGGAGGGGGAGACGCTGCTGGAGGCCCAGACCTTCGAGGTCGAGCCTACCATCGGTCGCACCCAGGCCCCACCCGAAGACCTCCTCGATGACATCCGCACCGCCACCAACCGACTTCTCGGCAGCTCCGACCAGCCGCGGGAGTACGTCGTCAAGGCCGGCGATACGCCCTACAGCGTCGCCCAGGCTCACGGCATGACCCTGGAGAAGCTCTATCAGCTCAATGCCGGGCTGAAGCAGCGCGCCTCGCGCAACGAGATCCAACCCGGGGACAAGTGGATCGTGGCCGGGCCTCGCCCCATGCTCGTCGTGATCACCAAGAAGGAGACGCAGCTGACCGCTCCGGTGCCCTTCAGCGTGATCGAGAAGCCCCACGGGACGCTGCCCAAGGGAGAGCGGCGCGTGATGCGCGAGGGGCAGGAGGGTGAGGCCAAGGAGTGGGTCCGTGGGACGTGGCGTAACGACAGGCTGGTCCCCGAATCCCGCAAGGTGATCCGCCGCGAGGTCACGCGCGAGCCCATCGACAAGATCGTCGCCGTCGGAGTCGCCCCCTCTGGAACCTGAGTCGCGTGGCATGAGCGTCCCGCGCACCAACCGAGGCGTCCATCGGCGAGACGCCGATGCCGCGCCGCAGCAGGAGCCCCGCTTGCGCTATCAGCTCATCGCGTGTGAGATCATGCTGCGTGAGGCGGCCCTCCGCGCGGCAACCTCCCCTCACGTGCTCGACCTCCACTTCCTCACCAAGGGCCTCCACGACAACCCCGAGGCGTTGCGGCAGCAGGTTCAGGCCAGGATCGATGAGTTGGACCCGCTGCCCCACGACGCCGTGCTCCTCGGGTATGCCCTGTGCAGCAATGGATCGGTCGGCCTCCAGGCCCGCAGCGCCCCGCTGGTGATCCCTCGCGCTCACGACTGCATCACCTTCTTCCTGGGCTCCAATGAGATATACGGCCGGCGGCACCGCGACAAGCCCGGCACCTACTACTACACCGCCGGTTGGATCGAGCGCGATGCCGCCCACGCCGAGCGACGGCCCGCCGACGGGGCCGGCCTGGACCAGGCCTTCGAGGAGCTGGTCGCCAAGTACGGCGAGGACAACGCGCGCTTCCTCCTGGAGTTCCAGAACCAGTGGCAGAGCAACTACACCACGGCCGCGTATATCCGAACGGAGCTCGGCCACCGGCCCGACGTCGAGGCGGAAGCGCGCCGGGCAGCAGAGACCCACGGCTGGGAGTTTGAGATCATCGAGGGCAGCGATCGACTGATCCGGGCCCTCATCGACGGAGACTGGAGCGAGGAGGAGTTCCTGGTCGTCCCTCCCGGCTGCCGGGTCGCCGCCGCCTACGACGGCGGCATCGTGCGGTGCGAGCCGTGAGACACTGGAGATCCTAACGCGCGACACATGAACATCCTGATCGCCGACCACGCCGGCTTCTGTTTTGGGGTCCAACGCAGTCTGGAGATGGCCGAGAAGGCCTTGGCCCAGCGCGATGAACTCCGCTGCCTGGGCCAGCTGATCCACAACCCTCAGGTCGTGGCCGAGC